>CAYPUW010000330.1:0-2763 GCA_964413925.1 uncultured Rhodobacter sp.
ACCGAGCTGTCAACGCCGCCCGACAAGCCGCAAATCACCTTGCCGTCACCTACTTGCGCGCGGATTTTGGCAATCGCCTCGTCCTTATAAGCGCCCATGGTCCAGTCGCCCTTGAAACCGGCCAGACGGATGAAGTTTTCATAAAGTTTCGCGCCACGCGGGGTGTGATGCACCTCGGGGTGGAACTGCACGGCGAAGAAATTACGCGCGAGATTGGCGGTGATGGCAAACGGCGCATTGGGTGAGGTTCCATAGACCTCAAACCCCGGCGCGAGCTTGGCGACATGATCGCCATGCGACATCCAGACTTGCTCGTCTCCGCCCTCAAACCAGCCGTTCAAAAGCTCAAGCGACGCCTTGGCGGGTGTCACGAACGCGCGCCCAAATTCGGCCGTGCCATGACCGCGCTCGACCATGCCGCCAAGCTCGTGCATCATCACTTGCTGGCCGTAACAAATTCCCAAAACCGGCAGGCCCATGGTGAACAGGTTTTCCGGCACGCGGGGGCTATCTTGGTCAAGCACGCTGGCAGGCCCACCTGACAGGATCACCGCGCGCGGATTGATCTCTGCCAGACGCGCCGGTGTGATGTTTTGATAGGGGTGGATTTCGCAATATACGTTCAACTCGCGCAAACGACGCGCGATCAACTGGGTCACTTGCGAGCCAAAATCGATGATTAACAGGCGGTCATGGGGGGCATTTGTCATGGGGGAGGTCATAAGCCACGCGCGGTTGTTTGTGCAAGGGGCGGCGTGCGCGGGCAGGGGCGAATGTCGCTTTGCGCCCGAAAAAGACGCATCTCACCCTGAGAGTGGTCCGTTCATGGGCTAATTTATGGGCTAAACCAACAGAAATGCTCGCCCACCATTCGTTGAAAAAGGAAATGCCGTGTCAGAAGCAGTCGCAAGTCAACGTCGCAAACGCGGAGGAGGTGGGGCTGCGCGTCGCGCCGAACGCACCGCTCCAAAGCACGAGGCCGCGCGCTTCATCACTCGCAATATTCCGAATTTTGAAATTCTGAACGATGAAGCGCTTGAGATCATTGAATATAACGCTGAGACCGTGTTAGAGGAAATCGGCGTTAACTTCCTTGATAACCCCGCAGCGCTGGAGCGTTGGCGCAAAGCTGGCGCGACGATTGAGGGCGAGCGCGTGCATATTCCGCGTGGATTGGCGCGAAAACTCTGCGCCACCGCCCCGTCCTCTTATGTTCAGCACGCGAGAAATCCCGAGCGCAACGTTGAAATCGGCGGCAAATCCTTGGTGCTGGCGCCGGTTTATGGCCCCCCGTTTGTGCGCGATCTGGATGGCGGGCGGCGCTATGCCACCATCGCCGATTTCCAGAATTTCGTGCGCCTTGGATATATGTCCAAGTGGCTGCACCATTCCGGCGGCACGGTGTGCGAGCCGACCGATGTCGCGGTCAATAAGCGCCATTTGGACATGCTTTATGCCCATATGACCCTGTCGGATAAACCCTATATGGGCTCGGTGACGGAGCCGGTTCGGGCCGAGGATTCGGTTAAAATGTCCGAAATCCTGTTTGGCGAGCAGTTTGTGCGCGACAATGCGGTGATGACCTCATTGATCAATATTAACTCTCCGTTAACGTTTGATTCGACGATGATGGGCGCGCTTGAGGTTTACGCGAGCGCGGGGCAGGGCTGTATCATTTCGCCGTTTATTGTTGGCGGGGCGATGGCTCCGGTGAGCATTGCCGGAACGTTGACCCAAGTTCTGGCCGAGGCTCTGGCAGGAATTGCCTATAGCCAGTTGATCCGTGCAGGTGCTCCGGTGATTTTTGGTGCGTTTGTGACCTCGATTGACATGAATTCGGGCGCGCCCACATTCGGCACGCCGGAAGCCAGTAAAATCCTCTATGGCGCGGGGCAGCTGGCGCGTCGATTGGGCCTGCCGTATCGCTCCGGCGGAGGCTTGTGCGGCTCCAAACTCCCCGATGCGCAGGCGGCTTATGAAACCTCTAATACCCTGAACGCCGTGCTGCTGGGAGGCGTTAACTTCTGCCTTCACGCCTGCGGCTGGCTCGAAGGCGGGCTGGTCTCGAGTTTCGAGAAATTCGTGATGGACGCGGATCAGCTCGGAATACTCCATTCAATCGCAGCAGGCGTCGAGATCGATGAAAACGGCCAAGGCATGGACGCGATTTTCGAGGTTGGTCCCGGAGGTCACTATCTTGGATGTGCCCATACACAAGCCAATTTCAAAACCGCGTTTTGGCGCTCCGGCGTTCTTGACTACAAGCCGTTTGAAACTTGGGAGGAGGATGGTGCTAAAGACACCATGACCCTCGCCAGCGAAAAGGTGAAACGGATGCTGTCTGAGTACCAACAGCCAAGTCTAGACCCCGCGATTGACGAGGCGTTGCAGGACTTCATGCGTCAGCGAAAAGCCTCTGAACCTGATGCGTTTGTCTAGGCTCGGTTGAGAGATTTGGCCGGATTTCACGGACTGAATCGCGAGAGGGTGCGCTGAACGGACTGCAGGACGGGCGCTTGAGAAATTGGGCCTCAACCACCAGCGCGGCCAGCACTTCTACATGTTTTGATATACTGTAGGTTGCGTTATTGGTGATTCGGGTTGTTTCCAATTCCTGCTCAATGGTCAGAAGATCGGTCATACCCGCGCCAGCGGCCGGAACACGGTTTATGCGCAGCAACCGCTTGATATCCCTATCCCGCCGATAGTCCTGAGCGCCAATTCTGGCGGCTCTAATTAAGATGCGTGGTCGGCGTAACTTGT
>CAYPUW010000331.1:0-2752 GCA_964413925.1 uncultured Rhodobacter sp.
AGGGCCGCTTTTGTCGCCCTGCACCGCCGCCTTGGGATAGGTTCGCAAGATCAAAATCCCCTTGGGATCGGCGCGGGTGTCGGAAACCCCGCCAATCATCGACATGGCATCAAGGGCCGTGATCCGATCCTGCTTGAAATAAACCTGTCGCTCGCTGCCTGCCGCGCCAAGCGACAAGAAATAGCGGCTGTCCTCTTGCACGATCACCTTGTCGCCGCCGCGAAGGGTGGTATCAAGCCGCGGATTGGCAAAAAGTCTGGCCGCCGAGGTGACATAAACCTTGCCATGCCGCACCAGCCGGATTTGCGGATTGCGCAAAGGGGCGGGGATACCACCGCCAGCACTGATCAGCCCCAGCACGGTGAAATTGCGATCCACCAGAGGATAGCTGCCCGCCTTGGCCACGCCGCCGACCAGATCGACGGAGTTGCGCCGACCGGGCAAAACCACCAATTGCACCTGCGCCGAGGCAATGATGCTCGCCAGCCGGTCCTGAATGGTTTGACGCGCCTTGGATTTGGTCAGTCCGGCGATATAAATCCGGTCCAGATAGGGCACGAATATGGTGCCATCGGGCGCCACTTCGATCTCGTTCATCGCCACTTTTTTCTGATCCGGCGCGGATAGAAGGGAGTTCTCGCCGCTATCCCAGATCGACAAGCGCAGCCGATCCCCGGCAGCAATGATCGAGCCGGCGGGGCCTTTATGGCGCGCGATCCAACCATCCGAGCGCAGCTCGCCCGTGCGCGGCCAAGCGGCCATTTTCGGCAGCAAGCTCTTATCAACCACATAGACCGCCAACTGGTTTTTGGCGACCTTGTCACTGGACAGAATCTCAGATTGCAAAGCCGCCCCGCGCGGCAAGGTGCAAGCGCCCAACACCGTCAAAAGCATCAAACCCGCCATCATTCGAAAAGAGAAATTCCCCATACCCGTGTTTGACCTATTCCTGTCTTGGGATTCTTCAAAATCCGGTTAATTTCCCACCTCCAGCCAAAATACTGTGATACCCCTTTAGGTCAACATCCCCGCCGGTTAATAAAGATGAACAACGCAATGCCGCCACAGAAACTGGCACGAAATATGGTCCTGCTGGGGGCAAGTGGTCGCGTTGGGCGACTCCTCTGTCCGGCTTTTGTTTCCAAAATGGAAACAATTAACGAATCGTTAACGATTTACCCGCAATTCAGAACCAATCCACCCGATAATAACCCGCATTGGTTTCACTGGAGGTCCCTTGATTCGCCCTCGCGTGTATCAGAGGTGGCGGCAGATATTTCAGCAAAAATAGGTGCCCCTCCCGATGCGGTGCTGTGTCTGGCCGGTGTGACCCCCACTTCGCCGCAGGGTCAAATGGAGGATAACACCCGCCTTGCCCATGCCGCGTTCAAACTGGCACAAGCGCTGAAATCCCCGCGCCTGTTTCTGACCTCCTCAAGCGCGGTTTACGGACGACCCAGAGGCCCCAACCCCTTGCGCGAACAAAACACCCCCGCCCCGATGTCGCCATATGGCCACGCCAAGCTGGCGATGGAGCAGGCGGCCAAAGGCTGGGCGGCGCAAACCCCCAATGCCCCCCACATCACCTGCCTTCGCATCGGCAATGTGGCCGGGACCGATCAGCTTTTGCTCAACGCCGCCAGCCCGCACGCGGTGATGCTTGACCGCTTTGCAAACGGCCAAACCCCGCTCAGATCCTATATCGGCCCGATCACTCTGGCGCAGGTCATCGCCTCATTGCTGCGCGCAAAGACGCTGCCTGATCTGCTCAATATCGCCGCCCCCAAGCCCGTGTTCATGGCCGATCTTTTGGCCAGCGCCAAGACGGGCTGGACCGCTCAAGAGGCCCCGCCAGAGGCGCTCGCCAAGGTCTGTCTGGATACCAACCTGTTGCAAAACTCGCATAAATTCACCCCCGTCGATAGCAACCCTGACGAAATGATCCGGCAAATTGAAACCTGCAAGGAGCGCGCATGACACTCCGTAAACGCCTGTTTGATCTAACGCTGGCCTTCCTGTTGTTGCCACTGGTCTTGCCCTTGCTGCTCGGCCTGCTGGCGTGGATGGCCCTCACCGGCGCAGGCCCCCTGTTTTACATCTCCGAACGCATGAAAACCCCGACCAAGCCGTTTCGCCTGATCAAACTTCGCACCATGAGACCCGCTCTGCACGACCAAAACACCGGGGTCTCTGGCGGTGACAAAACCACCCGCATCACCCGCTTCGGCCAATTCCTGCGCCGCTCACGACTGGACGAGTTACCTCAAATCTGGAACATCCTGCGCGGCGATATGAGCTTCGTCGGTCCCCGCCCCCCTTTGCGCCAATATGTCGAACAATTCCCGCAAATCTACGCCCGCGTTCTGAAAAACCGCCCTGGCCTGACCGGATTGGCCACCCTCACATTTCACGCCCATGAAGCGCGCCTGCTGGCCGCCTGCAAAACCCCCGCCGAGACCGAAAAAACCTATACGCGCCGCTGCATCACACGCAAAGCGCAGCTCGATCTGATCTATCAGAGGCGACAAAGCCTGTGCCTTGATCTATGGCTGATGGGCAAAACCGTGGCGCGCATCCTGTCCTAAAAAGCCGGACCTCTTCAAGGATTGCAGAGCTTTCACTTGCCGCGCAATTTATCCAAAAACCGGTGCCCACTTTTCGGATTGCAGAGCTTTTACTTGCCGCGCAATTTATCCAAAAACCGGTGCCCACTTTTCGGATTGCAGAGCCTTTACTTGCCGCGCAATTTATC
>CAYPUW010000332.1:0-2746 GCA_964413925.1 uncultured Rhodobacter sp.
GGCCTGAGCCGGATCAAAAAAGAAAGCACGCCACCTCTGCCTGCCAAGGCCGCGCCAGTGGTTGGGGCGAGCAATCAGGCCGGGACCGTTCAAAGCGGGGCTGGCCCGATCGGCACCAAAGCAAGCGAGGCCGCGCTCAATCTCACTCGTCACGACAAGCGCGAAATCCAGAGGCGCTTGTCGTTGATGGACTATGATACCAACGGTATTGACGGCCAATTCGGCACCGGCACGCGCCGGGCAATCCGCTCGTGGCAGCGAGAGGTGGGCCTGCCAAAATCCGGGTATCTGAACGGTGCCCAGCTTGCAGAGCTAAAGCGGGCTTCGGCCAAGAAATACGCGATCTGGGATGCCAAACCCAAACGCTATTACGACAAAAAAGGTTGCCTGCGAGAGCCAAACGGTCGGGTCGTTCGGGGCCGGACCACGTTCTGTGATCTGGGGGCGATTTTCCAATAATTGCCGGATTTCAATGCTTGGCCCAAATACTTGACTTGAACGGGCGGGAGCCAGATGCCGCACAAGAATTCACCGCGACCGAATTGCCTCCAAAGCCAGTGCCAAGCGACGATCAAGCGCGGTTCTGCCTTGAACTCCGCCACGAAACCCGCAACAAAGCGCCCAACGGCCCCGTAGCTCAGCTGGATAGAGCGGCCCCCTCCTAAGGGGCAGGCCAGAGGTTCGAATCCTCTCGGGGTCACCAAATTGACTTAATTAGACTTGGGGCTGTCTTAGGGAATCTCTGAACAACGCCGCGATTTTCGTGTCGGTCCTGAGCTGTGCCCCCGCCAGCCGCTGAGTTTCATCGATGACGCATCGGAGGGTATCGTTCTTGGTAGCGCTACCAAGCTTTTTGCCGCGTAAACGTTTGAGTACCTCAATAAAACCATACGTGCCGCCCAAGATAGTGCCACCTTTAATAACGAGGTCCGCCACATCAATTTCTCCGCTCTCTACTGCGGGGCCGTCAGATCCAATACGAAATGTGCTCACTGTTGAAACCTCTTTTTAAGACTCGTTTATGGCACATCGATTACTGAAATGTCACATAAATCCCCCCGCGCATGTTTGCCAGAATGCGGTCGTGAACACTGCTCACCACACAAATAAGGTGAGGTAGAGAGTTGCTCGCAAAGCACTGCTAAAGCGGACCGACTGGGGTGGGTGGATACTTGCGTTACGGCAAAGCCATAGTTACCATTTTTCATTTATTACTTGATATAGATCAATGAAACCTTCCTGTGCTGGAAGCATAAGAGATTCATAAGCTTTGACCACACTGGAATCGATGAAAGGAAATCCAATGTTTGATCTCAAGAAAAGCATCCCTGAAAGCCCGGAGCGCAGAAATTTTCTCACCGCCGCTGCCGTTGGTTCGGCCGCCGTTGCTGCCTCTGGCCTCGCCGCTACTCCGGCAGCCGCAAATCCCGGTCTAGTTCCCGTCGAGGCGCTCGGAGGTGCAACGGATGACATTGATATAGCCAGCCTACCAAGGGTTAAACAGGAATTGGTCGCCCCTCCGTTGTTCCCAAAACACGATCAGGTTGCCACGGGTGGCCCGAAGATTATCGAAGTCGAGATGGTCATCGAGGAGAAAAAAGTCGAGATCGACGATGATGGTGTCACCATTTGGGCCTTCACCTATAACGGCACAATTCCCGGCCCGATGATCGTCTGCCATCAGGGCGATTATATCGAGCTGACGCTCAAAAGCCTCGCCACCAACAGTTTGGAGCACAACATTGACTTTCACGCCTCAACCGGCGCGCTTGGCGGCGGCGGCTTGACACATATCATGCCCGGCGAGCAATGCGTCCTGCGTTTCAGGGCCATCAAAGCCGGTGTATTCGTCTATCACTGCGCCCCCGGCGGCGACATGATCCCCTACCACGTGGTTCACGGCATGAACGGCGCTATCATGGTCCTGCCGCGCGATGGCTTGAAGGACGGTGAGGGCAATGCGCTGGCATATGACAAGGCCTATTATGTGGGCGAGCAGGATTTCTACATTCCGCGCGACGAAAACGGGGATTTCATCTCTTATAGTGGACCGGCCGAGGACTATTCGGACTCGCTTGCCGCCATGCGCAAACTGTTGCCAACCCATCTGGTGTTCAACGGCAAAGTCGGTGGTCTTGCTGGTGACAACTCCATGACCGCCAAAGTGGGCGAGACGGTGTTGATCGTACACGCACAGGCCAACCGCGACACCCGTCCGCACCTGATCGGCGGCCATGGCGATTATGTGTGGGAGACGGGATCTTTCAACGACGCCCCCGCCCGCGATCTGGAGACATGGTTCATTCGTGGCGGCTCAGCAGGGGCGGCGATCTACACCTTCCGCCAGCCGGGGGTTTACGCCTATGTGAACCACAACCTGACCGAGGCGGTGCTGCTTGGCGCGCTGGGGATATTCAAGGTCTCCGGCAAGTGGAATGACCAGCTGATGAAACAGGTTCAGGCCCCGACGCCTATGTAAGAGTGGCGTTTAGGAACGACGACTAACAATGGTGATGCCGGGGTGGAGCTTTCAGCCCGGCATTTTCGCGCTCTGTCCCCAGCCACGATTAATCACAGTTCTGGTAGTTTGAGGACAGACAGATTGCCGCACGGCGCTGAGCCTCGGCGATGCTGGTGGCCGTCATCCTCCCTGCGATTTTATCCCGCCATTTTGCTGCGAGTTTATTGCCGTTGATGGCCGAAATATTAAACCACAGATGGGCCGATATATTGTTTTGCGTGACAC
>CAYPUW010000333.1:0-2740 GCA_964413925.1 uncultured Rhodobacter sp.
ACGTGCTAAAGCTGTTCCACTTTGGCCGCTTTGACATCGCCGCCATGTATAATCGGTTCGGCGCGCTTGCCTCGCCAGTTTACTGCACCAAAATCGCCAGCAAGCTGATCCGCACCTATACCGACCGTCACGGGCTGAAAAACCTGTTGCAGGAATTGTTGTCGATCGACATCTCCAAACAACAGCAAAGCTCCGATTGGGGGGCCGAGACATTGACCCGCGCCCAAATCGATTACGCCGCCTCTGATGTGCTATATCTGCACCAGTTGCGCGAAAAGCTTGACGCCAACCTGCTGCGCGAACACCGTGCCGATCTGGCCAAAGCCTGCTTTGATTTCCTGCCTCAACGCGCCTTGCTCGACCTTGAGGGCTGGCCTGAAATTGACATATTTGCCCATTAAATCTGAGTGATGACCATGCCTTCGCCCAAAACCACCGCGCTAATAACCACCGCGCTAAAAACCGGCCGCAGCGTCATCGCCCGCGAGGCCGAGGCCTTGACGATGCTGGCCGATGCACTGGACGACAATTTCGCGCGCGCAGTCACGCTTTTGCTAGAGGCCAAGGGTCGGGTGATCATCAGCGGCATGGGTAAATCCGGCCATATCGCGCGCAAAATCGCCGCTACACTGGCCTCCACCGGCACGCCTGCCCATTTCGTTCATCCCGCCGAGGCCAGCCACGGCGATCTCGGCATGATGGCCGAAGGAGATACCGCGCTGGTCTTGTCAAACTCCGGCGAAACACCCGAACTGGCCGACATTATCGCCTACACCCGCCGGTTCCAGATTCCGCTGATCGGTGTTGCCGGACGCGCGGGCAGCACCTTACTTAAACAAGCCGATGTAGCCCTGCTTTTGCCCGATGCACCCGAAGCTTGCGAACACGGAATCGTGCCGACTTGTTCGACCACCATGACACTGGCCCTTGGCGATGCACTGGCTATCGCCTTGATGCAACACAGAAAATTCACGCCAGAGAACTTTCGCATATTCCATCCCGGCGGCAAGCTTGGCGCGCAGCTTTCCACCGTTGCCGACCTCATGCACACCGGCGACGAAGTGCCCCTAATCTCACCCGACACCCCCATGAGCGAGGCGCTTTTGATCATCAGCCAAAAGGGATTTGGCGTGGTAGGCGTGGTCGCTGACGGCACGCTTGTTGGCGCAATCACCGACGGAGATTTACGCCGCAACATGCAAGGCTTGCTGGAAAAAACCGCCGCCGATGTCATGACGCACAGCCCGAAAATGATCGCAGCCGACGCCTTGGCCGTAGAGGCGCTCGGCATCATGAACACCCGCAAAATCACCACGCTGTTCGTCAGCAAAACCGCCGATTGCAACGAGGTCAGCGGCGTTTTGCACATTCATGATTGCCTGCGTGCCGGGGTTGGCTGAATGCGCAGGCGCAACATCAACGCCCATTCGCGCTTTGTCGCTTGGGCGAAAATCATCCTGCCCCTGATCGGCCTCACGATCCTCAGCGGGTTGTTTTTATTTTCCGATACCGGCTCTCCCGGTTTGCCGTTGGGAATATCCAAGGCCGAACTGAAAGACTTTGCCAGCAAACAGCGCATCACCAATCCGCGCTTTGCCGGCATGACCCCCTCGGGCATCGCCATACAGCTTTCCGCCGCCGAGGCCAGCCCGGATAATCGCGACGGCACTGCCTATACTGCCAACGACATACACGCGAAAATAGAGACCGCCGACGGGTCCACCGTGTCGATCTCCGCATTGCGCGGTACGGTTAATTCGATCTCGCGGATAGCCCAACTCACGGATGAAATCTCGCTGACCACGTCCGACGGCTATGTGGCGAAAACCTTCGGTCTGAGCTTTTCTCTGGATCAACTCGATATCAAAAGTCAGGGCGAGATCACCGCCAAAGGACCACTCGGGTTGATTAAGGCCGGTGGCCTGCACATCATGTCTGAAACTTCAGACAAAGCAGGTGACAGCGGCGGGTATGTTCTGCTGTTCACAGATGGCGTAAAGCTGATATACACGCCGTGACAACCCGTTTGTAGGCAAATTATGAATAGCAAAATCAGAACATTGATCGTTGGAGCAATCGCGATTTTCATGACCCAAACCGCGCCGGTTCTGGCGCAATCAACCTCGGTGCCGTTTGGCGGGCTGAGCCATGATACCAGCCAGCAAGTCGAGATCGTCTCTGACAGTTTCACCGTTTCGCAAAGCGATGGCACCGCCGAATTCGTCGGCAATGTGGTGGTCGGTCAGGGCGATATGCGCCTGTCGGCAGGTAAAATCGTGGTCGAGTACGCGGCAGGCGAGGGCAAAGCCACAGGCCGCATCAACCTTTTGATCGCTTCGGGCGGCGTCACACTGGTCAGCGGTGCCGAGGCGGCAGAGGCGAAAAAGGCCGTCTACTCGATCAAAAAAGGCAACATCGTCATGACTGGCGATGTGATCCTGACCCAAGGCAAAAACGTGCTGTCCGGCCAGAAAATGATCATCGATCTTAAGACCGGATCGGCCAAAATCGAGGGCCGCGTCAAAACTATTTTCCAGACCGGCACCTCAAAATGACCGAAACGCCGGATCTTCAGCTTGCCGATATCAGCGGCGGGCTTTCGGTGCGAAACCTTGGCAAAAGCTATAAACGTCGGCGGGTGATCCATGACGTCTCGATGGATCTCAACCGAGGCGAAGTGGTGGCCTTGCTCGGTCCCAACGGCGCTGGCAAAACCACCTGTTTTTACGCAATCGCCAGA
>CAYPUW010000334.1:0-2736 GCA_964413925.1 uncultured Rhodobacter sp.
CTCTTTCGCATATGGCCAATGATAACCCCGTTTTGCGGTTATCTGGGTCAGCCCCTTAAATTATACCAAAATGCATTAAGAATGGCGATCAAAGAGCCGAAAAGAGCTGCGCCCCTACCGAGCAGCCTTGGGGTTGCGGCCCACATAAAGCTGTCTATAAACGCTGCATCAGACCCAGAAAGCACGCGAAAATGGCGGAAAAACTCAACATCCTTGCGATCGTGCAAGGCGGCCGGCTGCAATACGAGGCGGTGCTGTTGGCAGCCTCGCTCCGGCGCAAAAACCCGGACGCCACCTTGTATTTAGCAGAGCCTCAACCCGGCCCAAACTGGGAGTATGACCCAAGGATCAATAACCCCGATGTGCGCGCGCTGCTTGGTACGCTGGGTGCGAAAATCGTGCCATTTCAATCGGTTCACTTCGGGTCATCCTATCCTTACGGCAATAAAATAGAGGGCTTATCGGTCCTCCCTAAGGGCGAACCTTTTGTGTTTTTCGACACGGACACCCTGTTTTTGGATAGCCTTGACAAGGTCAATTTTGACTTTGACCACCCAAGTGCGTCCATGCGGCGTGAAGATAGCTGGCCGAAAATTGAGCTTTACGGGCCAGGCTATACCGAGATCTGGAAATCGCTTTACGATCAGTTCGGCCTTGATTTTGAAAGCTCGCTTGACCGCTCATTTCCCGACGAATATTGGGAGCGTTATCTTTATTTTAACGCCGGTTGGTTCTATGGACGCTGCCCGGACCAATTTCGCACACGATTCGCCCGATATGCGCTGGCCATCCGCGACCAACCGCCAGCGGAGCTGATCTGCCAAGCGCTGGACCCGTGGCTGGATCAGGTGGCTCTGCCATTGGTAATCAACGCACTTGGCGGCGGACGGCGCCAGCCGGGTGTGGGTCTGCTCGACGGCTCGGTCACCTGCCACTGGCGCGTGCTGCCGTTGCTTTATGCCCGCGAAAGCGATCAGGTTATTGACGTTCTTGAAGAGATTTCCGCCCCCAATAAAATCAAAAAGGTTCTCAAACAGTACGAACCATTCAAGCGGATGATCTATCAAAGCCGAGGTCAAAAAGTGCGCGCCCTGTTTGATCGCGACAATCTGCCGTCAAAAGAGCAAAAAATTCGCAACAAGATCAAGTCAAACAACCTGTGGATGCGTTAACTACCTACCCGCTTTGCTAACTCGCCTGCAAAAGGATGGTATGCCAAACCCGGCGCACACGCAACACACGCACCGTCTTGGCGCTTGCACGCGTGATCGAATATGACTAAACGATCCAAAGCGATCATCGAGATTCGCCCACCAAGCCGACGGACACCGGTGCGGCAAGGATGTCGGCTGATTGCAAAACTATTGAAACATCACGTTTTTAATAGTTGCCCCTATAGCTCAGCTGGTAGAGCAACTGATTTGTAATCAGTAGGTCCGCGGTTCGAGTCCGTGTGGGGGCACCATTTTACCGTTTCATTTAGTCCAGTGACATCCGTTTATGCCTTGTATATAAGGGTATTATTGAGATTGTTTGTCCAGCGACGGTTTCCCTGATCCGCTAACGTACCCCCAGAATGGGGGTATATTTGGGGGTACGCTGGAAATTGAAAAATGAGCGTACCCCCAGATGCCCCTAAACGATGCAAAGATTCGAAACCTAAAAACCAAAGATAAAGCCTACAAAGTGGGCGATTTTGACGGGTTGTTCCTATTGGTGAAAGCAACGGGTTCAAAGTCATGGCGGTTCAAGTATAGAATTGAAGGTAAAGAAAAACTGCTTGTCATTGGTGATTATCCTGCGATCAGTCTTTTACAGGCTAGGCAGGTACGCGATGCGGCCCGTGCTGAAATTGCAGCGGGTGGAGACCCAAACGAGACCAAGCAGGAAGAAATGCGCATTAGGCGCGAAAGCAAAGGGCACACCTTTGAAAAGGTTGCGGCAGCGTTTCTAGATAAGCATCGCAAAGAGGGGAAATCCCCCGCGACCTTATCCAAAACTGAATACCACATAAAGTTGGCAAACAGGGATTTCGGGCGAAAACCGATTTCTGAGATTACCTCACCAATGGTGTTGCGATGCCTGCGCAAGGTTGAAGCCAAGGGCAACTATGAAACCGCGCATCGGTTGCGGGCGCGGATTGGCTCGATTTTCCGCTATGCGGTCGCCAGCGGCATTGCTGAAACCGATCCGACATATGCCTTGCGCGATGCCCTGATCCGCCCGACTGTCAAACACCGCGCTGCAATTACCGATCCCAAGGCATTGGGCGCATTACTGGTGGCGATTGACAGCTTTGACGGGCAAACAACCACGCGTATTGCTTTGAACCTGATGGCAATCCTTGCACAACGTCCCGGTGAGTTGCGTCACGCACGATGGGATGAATTTGATATTGATGCAGCGGTTTGGTCTATTCCGGCTGAAAAGATGAAAATGCGCAAACCCCATAATGTACCGTTGCCTGCGCAAGCCTTGGTCTTGCTGGATGAATTGCGCAATATCACCGGAAACGGCATTTTGCTTTTCCCTTCCTTGCGATCTTGGCAACGGCCAATGAGCGAAAACACCTTAAACGCGGCCCTGCGCCGAATGGGATATTCAGGCGATGAAATGACCGCGCACGGGTTTAGGGCAAGTTTTTCAACCTTGGCAAACGAAAGCGGCTTATGGAACCCCGACGCGATTGAACGGGCACTGGCGCATGTCGAGAAAAACGAGGTGCGACGAGCCTAT
>CAYPUW010000335.1:0-2716 GCA_964413925.1 uncultured Rhodobacter sp.
TGCAACTCTAGACTTAGAAAGGTGGTGACACCACATGCAGGTATCGGTTCGTGATAACAATGTTGATCAGGCGCTTCGTGCCCTGAAGAAAAAACTGCAACGCGAAGGCGTTTTCCGCGAGATGAAGCTTCGGCAACATTTCGAGAAACCCTCCGTCAAGAAAGCCCGTGAAAAGGCCGAAGCAGTACGCCGTGCGCGCAAGCTGGCTCGTAAAAAAGCTCAGCGCGAAGGCGGACTATAGACGGCAGACACTGTCGAACCGGCGATGTTTTACGACATTCGCCAAATCCAAACCCCCGAGGCTTAGCCCGGGGGTTTTTCGTTGCCTGACACTATCAATCTTCAAACGCGCTCCATCTTCAAACATGCGCTTCAAACACACGGCTCAGATTTTCTGATGTAAATCCTTGCCCTCGTCGTTCTGAAAAATCTCGCGCACCTTCACCCCCGGCACCTTGTTCATGGCATCAACCGCGCTGATCGGCCAGATGCTGATCGGAAAATCCTCCAGCCCCGGCACCAGCGCCAGCAAATTCGAGGTGTTAACCGCGCAAAATCCGCTAAACGAGGCCCCGCGCTTAATCGCGGCTCGAAAGACTTTCTCGGCCACCGCAGGCGACACCTTGATCGTCTGCATCACCACCCGAAACTTGGCGCGCGCATGATAATCAATGTAATACTGCAACATTTTCGGGGTCATACCATATAGCATATCGGCCCGCTCTGGCACGGCCTTATTGTACCAAGTGCCCGCAGGATCATATAAAACCCGCTGGGACGCATTGATCAACAACGAGGAGTGCCCCGCCGAGTTACTCCCGTTCGAGATCACCGTCATCAGCGTGATCGAGGTCGGAGACGGGTCGCTATAAGCAGCATTCGTCACCCGCTCGTCCGACGCCCACGGCAATTGCGCCACGCAGCCGGACAGAAATAAAACCGTGAAACCTACTAAAAACAGACGCATCATTAATCCTCACTGTCACATAAACGTTAACAAACAATGCCCCCCCGGCCTGCCGAACACTCGTCAGTCGTACTCGTAAATCTTGTCAGTCGTGACCCCCGGCAACTTGGCAAAGGCCTTCATGATCGTCTTGGGAAAGGCCGTGCGCGGAATGCTTTCAAAGCCGGGAATTTTTTTCAGGATATTGGTCACACTGATCGAGCACATGGCCTTGGGCACTGCGCCATAATTCTTGGTGGCGTTATAAACCATCTCGGCGATTTCCGGCGTGACGATGACTTTTTGCGTCACCACATGCCACGCTTTGCGCGCGTGAAAGCTGTAATAGGTCTTCAGAACCGCCGGACTCATGCCGTAAACGAAATCATTGCGCTCTGGTGCCCAGCTGCTTTTGAAATTGCCGGCGGGATCAAATATCACCCGTTCATGGGCGTTGATCAGCAGCGCAGAGTGCCCACCAGAACCGTTATTATTGTTGATCACCGTGACCAGCGTGATCGAAGGCGGCTCGTTATTAGAGTAGGAATACTTGGTGACCGCCTCATCAGACGCCCAAATCGACTCCGCACAGGCAGACAATACCAACAACAACACCAGTGGTAAAAATTTGATAACTCGCGGCATTAGGCCCTCACAAGACAAAACCGCCCGCAATATCGGGCTGTCACGAGCGGGCCACGAAATCGTTACCCACGCAAGGTCCAGACCCACACAGAGTCCGATCTGTTGCGAAATGGGCTCAGAACCAACGTGATTGTGATGCTTTAAACGCCAGTAACAGGCAAATAACCCTACTGTTTATGGAGGGTTAAGCCGGTAAACTTGCGCTTAGCTGTTGAAAACCGCCAAAAAGATCAACGTGCCGATACTGATTCCCGCAACCCAGATAATCGTCTTGATGAACCCTTGAAACCCGCGCTCATGCGATTGAACATCCATTGATCCGTGCTTGTATTCGGCCATTGTTTTCTCCCTGATTATTATCGTTATGTTTTATACGCCAGCGCGGGCAAAGCAACTGCATAGCTGCGTCCTATGCCTTAGAAAGGGGTTTTGGGCAACATTAAA
This sequence comes from uncultured Rhodobacter sp., assembly GCA_964413925.1. Lineage (GTDB taxonomy): Bacteria > Pseudomonadota > Alphaproteobacteria > Rhodobacterales > Rhodobacteraceae > UBA5972. Next base: position 2,036 of record CAYPUW010000335.1, read on the forward strand.
CGGATCAACACGCACCCTCAGGCGATTTTCCACAACCACGCATCGTCATCGCGACGGGTTCGTGTGACCTCTCCCAGATGATAAAGATGGTTGAGATGGGCAATCGCCTCCACCAGCGCCAGCCCATATTCGCCCTCGCCAATTGGACGTTTGAACAGGGTGACGAAACACTCCGCTGCCGTGCGCTCCTCGCTTAGAAAGGTTTTTAGCCGCTCCAACCCTTTGTGATGATTGCGAATAAGTTGCACCATACGCGCAGGCAGCCCCGTAAACGGCAGCTTGTGACCCGGCAGCACCAGATGATCCTCGGTCGCAAATTGCGAGAGCCGCTCGCACGCCTCCAGCCATTCTTCCAACGGGTCTGCCTCCGGCTCGGTGGCATAAACCCCGATATTGGGCGAGATCGACGACAATATCTGATCCCCGGCCAGCACCAGCGGCTCGTCGCGACACCAAAATGTCGCGTGCTCCGGCGCGTGGCCATTGCCCATGCGAATATCCCAATCGCGCCCGCCCATGCGCAAAACCTGCCCCTCTTGCAGCCGCTCAAATCCCAGCGGCATCGGGGCAACCACGTCGGAAAACAGAAATGGCCGCTCGCCAAGACGCTTTTGATAAATCGCCGCGTCCATCCCGCCAGAGCGGTAATGCAGCAGGGTTTCCTCTTTTTGCACCTCATGG
>CAYPUW010000336.1:0-2693 GCA_964413925.1 uncultured Rhodobacter sp.
CGCGGCAACAGCGTTTCGCAGATATAAAGACAAGAGCCAAACAAGGCCTTGGCAGCGACAATGTGGTCCCCCGCCTTCAACGCCGAGAACAACGCGCCGTTGACTGCGGCCATACCGCTGGCGGTCGCAAATGCGTCCTCGGCACCCTCGATTGCAGCCATCCGCTCTTCAAACATCCTGACGGTCGGATTGCCATAACGGGCATAAATAAACTCGTCCTCACCGCTTTTGATAAAGCGAGCTTCGGCGATTTCGGCGCTGTCATAAACAAAGCCTTGGGTCAGAAAAATCGCTTCGCTGACCTCGCCATATTGGCTGCGCCGGGTGCCTGCATGCACCAGTTTGGTCTTTGGTTTCCAAGTCTCGCTCATCGCAATTGCTCCATCATGCGCACCGCATAAAAATCCCCCGGCCGGGGTCAGATCGAGGGGGATATCTCCGCGACCTTTTAGTGGCAATATTTAACGTGGCCCACAATCCGGTAACAAATCGCCACGAATAATGCTCTAAAACATCGCGCTCGGCGCGTCAATAATCACCGTGCCCCCTTGCTCCTTGGCGGTGGTGTGACAATATTGAGTTAATGCGCGGCGGCGACCGTTAACAAAGGATAAAACCCCATGATCAATCCGATTCAACTTTACTTTTGGCCGACACCCAACGGCTGGAAAATCGCCATCGCGCTGGAGGAGATGGGGCTGACCTATAACCTCAATTTGGTGGACATCAACAAGGGCGATCAGTTTACGCCCGCGTTTTTAGCGTTGTCGCCCAATGGCAAGATGCCCGCAATCACCGATCCAACCGGGCCGGAGGGCGCGCCGATTTCGCTGTTTGAGAGCGGCGCAATTTTACAATATCTAGCGCACAAAACCGGCAAGTTTTACGGCGAGACAGAGCGTGAGCGCCTCGAAGTTGATCAATGGTTAATGTGGCAAATGGGCGGCTTGGGTCCGATGGCCGGGCAAGCCCATCATTTCCTAAAATACGCGCCTTCGATGGAGCCGCCCCACGACCTTCCTTACGCCAAAGACCGGTATCGCCGCGAAACCGGGCGGCTTTACGGCGTTTTGAACCAGCGCCTTGCGGATCGAGATTTCGTGGCGGGCGATTTTTTCTCCATCGCTGATATGGCGATCTGGCCGTGGGCCTCGCTTTGGGAAGGTCAAGAGCAAGATATCGCCACCCTGCCCCATATGGCCAACTGGCTTGAGCGGTGTGGCGCGCGCAAATCCTTGCAGCGCGGGCGCGCGTTAGCGGCAGAAAAGCGGGGCAATCTTCAGACCAACAAAGAGGCCCATCGGATTTTATTCGGACATAAGCCGCGATAAAATACGCCTCAAGCGTCTGTTTTTCCAGATGATTTTTCATCAACGGCGTATTTGTTGAACAGTTTCATCTGGCTCATGAAAAACACGAACATCACGCTGGTAAGGCCAAAGGTTTTGAAATTAACCCAAGCGTCAGTCGACATATTGCGCCAAATCAGCTCGTTGGTGATGGCGAGCAGCGCAAAAAAGATCGCCAGACGTTTAGTGAAAATCATCCACCCCTCTTGCTGCAACGGCACCGCATCGTCCATCACATATTGCAAATAGCTCTCGCCGCGCAGCAGCCCATAGGCCAGCGTTCCGGCAAACATCACATAAAGAATGGTCGGCTTCATCTTGAAAAAGCTGTCATCATTGAACCAAATACCCAGCCCGCCAAACACCACGACCAGAATGGCGGTCATCAATTGCATGCGTGAGAGCTTGCCAGTGAGCTTCCACAAAACGCCGGTCGAGATCAGGATCAGCGGGATAAACAAGGCGGTCGCGACAATAAATCCGGCGTAAGTGTTGCCGAAAATCTCGAACTGCTGGTCCTTGATCCTGGAATAGCCGGCGAAAAAGAGGATGATCGGCCCCAGCTCCAGCGACAGTTTTACCCAAGTGTTGATCTTCTTTTGCGCGGTCTTATTTTGCTCAGTCATGTTGCCCACTTAATGCCCTTATCCACCAAATTCCACCAAAACCGCCCCGAAAGCGATCAAACCCATGAGAGCCGCACGGCGCAGCCCGACGGTCTCCTTCAAAAACAACCAGCCGATCAGTGCCGCAAACACGGTCGATGTCTCGCGCAGCACTGCCGCCTGCCCGACCTTGTCGATCAGGGTTGCCAACATGATCGACCCAAAACTTAGAAACGCGATAATGCCGCCGATAACACCGCGCAACAGCAATGGCGGTAATTTAGGTCGTGTTGCCATTTTGCGCCATCGCGCAGAGGCAATTGCCGGCATGGTCAACCCGTCAATCACGAAAAACCACGCCAGAAACGTGAACGGATTGGCCGTCGCGCGGATGCCGTAGGCGTCATAAGTGGTGTAAACGGCGACCATCACGCCGGTCAAAAGCGCCAATCCAAGCGCGCTATAAAGCACGCGCCGTTCAACCGTTTCGGCCCGCAAATTATAGGCGGCAAGCCCGAATATTCCCAATGTGAGGACCAATACGCCGAGCCATTGCATTGGCAAAAAACTCTCAGAAAACACAAAACCGGCGGCCAGAACCGTGACCAATGGCCCGGTGCCACGCACGACCGGATAGACGACAGTATAGGCTCCGCGTACATAAGCTGAGGCTTGTAACAGCTTGTAAACAGAGTGAATAATCCAAGCGCCTGCCAAAATTGACCACATGAACGGCTCT
>CAYPUW010000337.1:0-2690 GCA_964413925.1 uncultured Rhodobacter sp.
GATTGACCGATTGATCTTACCGCACCCGGCTTAAGGATTTCTGAAAGCTCCATCGATCCCCCCAAAGATGGCCGGTTCCAGACGCTCCGGTTCCGGCCAATTAAGTCTTAAGACGGGTCAATCCAACCGATATTTCCGTCGTCGCGTTTATAGACGACGTTGATTCGATTGTGGCGCTCGTTGCTGAACACCAAAACCGACGCGTCGTTCAGTTCCATCTGCATGACCGCCTCACCAACCGAGAGAGAGTTGATCTTGGTTGTCAACTCGGCAACGATGATGGGCTGCAATGTTTCCGGTTCCGACTCTTGCGTGTCGTCATCTGATCCGGCGAGGATATAGGACGAAGCCATCATAGATTCAACAGGTGATTCGTGATCCTTGTGATGATCCTTCAACCGCCGCTTGTATCGGCGCATCTGTTTTTCGATTTTCGCACTACATTGTTCAAAAGACTCATAAATATCAAAAGCATGCGCACTTGCCTGTGTGGTCAGCCCGGTTGACAGATGAACGGTCGCTTCGCAAACAAACTCGGTCGCGTCCTTGGAAAACACCACTTGAGCATCGGTCGGGCGCTGGGCATATTTTCGAACTGCCTCGCCAAGTTCGGTTTCCACATGCTCGCGCAGAGCGTCGCCGATGTCGATTTGCTTACCGCTGATTTGATAGCGCATTTTCTCTCCTTCTTTAGTTGGGAAATTGAAGCCCGTTGATGTTTTGCGGGCGGTATATCTGAAAAATGGGGATTGGATCGGGCAGGTTACAAGAGGCCGCGCTCAAAGAATTTTCTTTGACTTGCGGCGCTGTACTGACGACGGAATTTTCAGACATTGTCTGTATTTGGCTACAGTACGACGTGCGATGTCAACTCCGCTTTGCTGTAAATGCACGGCAATTTTCGCATCAGACAGGATTTGTGTCGAGTTTTCGGCATGAACCAGCCGACTTATCCGCTGTTGGATAACATAGGCTGATATTGCCTGCTGGTCGGTCAGGGATTTTAATCCGGGCGTGAAAAAAAACTTGAGCGGCAGGATACCAAAGCGACAATCAAGCGCCTTGTTGGCAATGGCGCGGGTCACGGTCGAGGGGTGAAGGCCGAGCGCGTCCGCCACGTCAATCTGGCGCAAGGGCCGCAGATGTGTGTGGCCATCGGCGAAAAACCTGTGTTGCTTTGCCACGATCTGCTGGCCGACCCGCAGGATGGTTTTTGAGCGCGCCTCAATCGCGCGGATCAAGGTCTTGGCGCGCGAAATACGATCATTGAGATATTGCGAGACCTCGGCGTCGGTCTTATTGCCGATCAAATCGGAGTTCACGGTGAGCGACGGTAAGGTGGAGTTAACCGATTCGATAGAAAATCCGCCCTCGGGCAGCGGTGCGACGCGAAGGTCGGGGTAAAGAAACTCCGCCATATCGGGCGAAATATCCTCGCCCGGAAACGGGTTGAGAGAGCGTAAAAGATCGTTCAGCAGGCCAAGCTCAACGCGGCTTTGGCCAGATAGTTTTTGCAGCTTTGGCCAATCGGACTCAGCAAAAAGGCCAAGATTGTCGATGATCAACTGGCGGGTTTGCGGCGATTGTTCAAGCGCGCAAAGTTGTAAATCCAGACATTCGCGCAGATTTCTGGCCCCGATCCCGGTCGGCTCGCAGCGCTGCAACAGCGAGATTGCTTTGGTGATTTCGACGATGTCGATCTTAAGGGTTTGCGCCAATTCTTCGGCAGAATCACAAAGATATCCCTCATCGGTAAGGTCATCGGCGAGATAGCCGGCGATTAGCGCGGTTTGGCGGTCCGCCGCCAGCAGGGCGATTTGCTCGCGTAGGTTTTCGCCTCGGGTTTTGTGGGCGGCGACGGTATCGAGCGCCAAATCAAAGTCGCCCGAAGCGCCCGTATGGTGCGGTGTTTCGGCCAGCAATAGCGGGTTTTGGGCCAGTTCGGTGTCAATATAATCAAGCAGTTCGGGCGCCGACATGCCCAAAACAGAGATCGACTGGCGCAACGCAGGGGTCAGGGTCAGGCGCTGGGATTGGCTTAGGCGAAGGCCAGGTTTGAGCGACATATTAGCCTCGCGCCGCTTAGATGATACGGAAATTCTGGCCGAGATAGACGCGACGCACGTTTTCGTCGTTCACGACCTCCTCGGCAGTTCCGCTCATCAAAACATGGCCCTCGTGCAAAATATAGGCGCGATCAACGATGCCAAGGGTTTCGCGCACATTGTGGTCGGTGATCAAAACACCGATGCCGTGATTTTTCAGCTGCGAGACGAGGTGGCGAATATCGGCGACCGCGATCGGGTCAACACCGGCAAACGGCTCGTCCAGCAACACATATTTCGGCTCGCTGGCCAGACAGCGGGCGATCTCGACGCGACGACGCTCGCCACCGGAAAGCGACATGGCCGAGGCGCGGCGCAGATGCTCGACCGAAAATTCGCCGAGCAGTTCTTCCAGTCGCTCGTGGTGTTTTTTTCGATCCGGCACCCAGCGTTCAAGGATCGCCGTGAGGTTATCTTCGACTGACATGCCGCGAAAAATAGAGGCTTCTTGCGGTAAATAGCCGATCCCGAGCCGCGCACGGCGATACATCGGTAAGGTGGTGACATCGCGACCTTCGACGAAAACCCGACCGGCCTCCGGTGTGACCAGACCGGCGATTGCGTAAAAACAGGTGGTTTTGCCAG
>CAYPUW010000338.1:0-2685 GCA_964413925.1 uncultured Rhodobacter sp.
GGCTGATGCCTTGACCACCATACATTTGCACCGCCTCATCGGTGACTTTTAAGGCCAGCAACGGGGCCACAACCTTGATCTGGCTGATCCACGGAGCGGCGGCGCGCGCATCCCCCTGATCCATCATCCACGCGGCCTTCAGGCATAACAGCCGCGCCTGTTCGATCTCCATCCGGCAGTTGGCGATGATGTCAAAATTGCCGCCAAGCTTGACGATCGGCTTGCCAAATGCGGTGCGATCAAGGCCGCGACGACACATCAACTCAAGCGCTTTTTCGGCCTGACCGATGGCGCGCATACAGTGATGTATCCGCCCCGGCCCAAGCCGCCCTTGAGCAATTTCAAAGCCGCGCCCCTCGCCGAGCAACAGATTGCTGGCAGGCACTCGCACATCGGTAAACTTCATATGTAGATGGCCGTGGGGGGCGTCATCCTCGCCGTAAACCTTCATGGCGCGAAGTTTTTTCACGCCTTTAGTGGCGGCAGGCACCAAGATCATCGAGTGCTGCGCATGCCGATGACGCGCCTTATCCGGGCTGGCCACCATCACCACATAGATCGAGCAGCGCGGATCACCGGCCCCCGAGGACCACCATTTCTCGCCGTTCAAAACATACTCGTCACCGTCGCGAATGCACGACATCTCCACGTTGGTCGCGTCAGACGAGGCCACATCCGGCTCGGTCATCAAATAGGCCGACCTGATCTTGCCGTTGAGCAGGGGTTTGAGCCAGCGTGCCTTGTGCTCGTCGGTGCCGTAACGCTCCAGCACCTCCATGTTGCCGGTGTCGGGGGCGGCACAGTTGAAAATCTCGGCGGCCAGATGCGATTTGCCCATTTCCTCGGCCAGATAGGCGTATTCAACGGTGGTCAGGCCATAGCCGCGCGCGCTGTCGGTCAGCCAGAAATTCCACAGGTTCGCGGCCTTGGCGCGGTCTTTTAAACCTTCAAGGATTTCGGTTTGGCGAGCGGTATATTGCCAGCGGTCGCCAACATCTACTTCGGTCAGAAACTCTTCGTCCAGCGGCGAGATCTCGTCGCGGATCATCGCCGAAACCTGCTCTAATATCGGCTTCAGCCGGTCGGTTATTCCAAGGTTCATCGTTTCTTTACCCTTCGTTCATCAAGTATTAACGCCAAGTGCGCCCAGCGTCATGTCAACCAGTTCGTCAGCAATTTGCGCTTGGGTATTTTCAGGCTCATCGGCGCGGGGCCGATACCAGGAAATCGTCGAATTGAGCATGGTGATCACGGCGTGCAGCGCATAGGAGAGCGTGCCAATTTTGAACGCGCCGCTGGCCTGACCCTCCGCCAGAACCGCGCGAAACATGTCCTCGAACGCGCGTCGATCAGACATGAATTCCTCGCGCCAGACATCACGATCCGCAAGGTTTCCGCCTGTGATATGCAGGTTTAAGCGGTCAAACAACGCCTGCTGATAAGCCTGCTCGCGCATCATGTTAAGCGCATGCGCGCGGGCCATGGCGCGAAGCTTTTCGATTGGGTCACAATCACTTTCAAAGGCAGGGGTGATGGCGGCAAAGTTGATCTCCATGGCGCGTTTTCGCACCGCGTGAAGCAGCTCGGATTTTGACGAAAAATAGTGGTAAATCCGCCCCTTGGTTGCCCCCATATGCCGCGCAACATCGTCAAGCGACGTGCCCGCATAGCCCTTTTCCATGAAGCACGATGCCGCCGCGTCCAACACCTGTTTGGGGGCCGCTTTGGCGGGTTTCAGGGCAGTTTGCGGGTTCATTCTGTCGTTGCGTCCAGCATTTGAATTTGGTCTTTACAAGCAGTGTGTAACAGAAACATACTGAACGGTATGTTGTCAATCGCCCGTTTTAGGGCGCGCAGTTTGGGGTTTTACATGGACATGAACGGACTTTTTTCAGTGTCGGGCAAGCTGGCGCTGGTAACCGGAGGCGGCACCGGCATCGGACGGATGATCGCGCAAGCGTTGGCCATGGGCGGCGCGCGGGTGCTGATCTGCTCGCGCAAACTCCACGCGGTGACGGCGGCTGCCGATGAGATAAGCGCGCTTGGATACGATGGCCGCGTCGAGGCGTTTGTTGGCGATGTCAGCACCGAAGAGGGAATAGAGGCCGTGGTTGCCGAGGTCGCCAAACGCGGCGACAAGCTGCATATCTTGGTTAACAACGCCGGTATTACTTGGGGAGCGCCGCTTGACGAGTTTCCCCATGCCGCGTGGCAAAAAGTGATGTCGGTGAATGTGGCGGGCCTGTTTCATCTGACCAAATCGCTGCTTGGCCCGCTGGCAAATGCCGCCAGCGATGACGATCCCGCGCGGGTGATAAACCTCGGCTCGGTCATGGGGACGGCGGCGATGGGGGATGGCGCGTACTCCTATGCCGCCTCCAAGGCTGCGGTGCATCATTTGACGCGCATATTGGGAAAAGAGTTGGCGAATCAACGCATTACGGTCAACGCTTTCGCGCCCGGACCATTTAAAAGTAAGATGACCGCGTTCGCCACCGGCACCGAGGACTCCGCCCAAAAGGTCGGTGCGGATGTGCCGCTCGGGCGGTGCGGCTCGCTTGAGGATATCGCCGGGGCCACGCTGTTTTTATGTGGACGCGCGGGCGGATATGTCACCGGAGCGATCCTGCCGCTTGACGGAGGAATTCACTTGCAAACGGCGGGCAATCTGTTTCGATCAGCATT
>CAYPUW010000339.1:0-2684 GCA_964413925.1 uncultured Rhodobacter sp.
GATAAGATCACCGAGTCCCTCTACCTGTGCCAAATCCAGACATCCGTTTTCAAGTGCGCGACGGGTGAATTCCCCCGGTTCGGCCAAGCGAACACCCTCAAAGCGCCCGAGCGCCAAAAGCACCGATGAGATAACCGCCGGGGAACCGTGCAAATGAAATTCAACTACATCTTCGCCCGTAAAGCTGCTGCCCTTTGCGAAAGCCAACACCAACGCCGTGTCCAACACCCCAAAATCTGGGTGTTTAAGATGTCTTAACCCCGTCTGACGCGGCAAAGGCAAGGTTCCGGCGAGAGAGGTCGCCACGCGGATGGCCTGAGGCCCTGACAGCCTTATAACGGCCACTCCAGCTTTGCCTCGCGCCGATGCCAATGCGAAAATGGTGTCCATTACTCAACGCTCCTGCATTAAACCTTAACGGCGTTACCGCAGGATTACCAAATCAGGTGTTCATTGAATCAAAAAACTCGGCATTTGATTTAGTTTGTTTCAATTTCCCGAGAAGAAACTCAATTGCATCGGTCGTTCCCATAGGATTGAGTATGCGCCGCAGAACGAAGGTCTTGGTCAGATCTACTTTGTTAACCAACAGCTCTTCCTTGCGGGTGCCGGATTTTAGGATATCAATCGCCGGAAATACCCGCTTATCGGCGACTTTACGATCCAGAACCAGCTCGGAATTGCCCGTGCCTTTGAATTCTTCAAAGATCACCTCATCCATGCGGCTGCCGGTTTCAATCAGCGCAGTTGCGATGATGGTAAGCGAGCCGCCCTCTTCAATGTTACGCGCCGCGCCAAAGAACCGTTTCGGGCGTTGCAGCGCATTGGCGTCAACCCCGCCGGTCAGAACCTTGCCCGATGATGGCACCACGGTGTTAAACGCGCGACCAAGGCGAGTGATGGAATCAAGTAAAATTACTACGTCGCGTTTATGCTCAACCAGCCGTTTGGCCTTTTCGATCACCATCTCGGCGACGGCCACGTGACGGGTTGCCGGCTCGTCAAAAGTCGAGGACACAACCTCGCCCTTGACCGAGCGCTGCATATCCGTCACCTCTTCGGGCCGCTCGTCAATCAGCAGCACGATCAGGTAAATATCGGGATGGTTAGCAGCGATCGAGCGCGCGATATTTTGCAAAATCACCGTTTTACCGGTACGCGGTGGCGCAACCACAAGCGAGCGCTGTCCCTTACCGATTGGGGCCACAAGGTCGATCACCCGCGCGGTTTTATCCTTGATCGTAGGGTCGAAAATCTCCATGTTCAGCCGCTCTTCGGGGTAAAGAGGCGTCAGATTATCAAAATGAACCTTGTGTTTAGCCTGCTCCGGGTCGGTAAAGTTGATCTGGGTGACTTTCACCAGCGCGAAATAGCGTTCGTTGTCTTTTGGCGCCTGAATAACCCCCTCGACAGTATCGCCTGTACGCAACGAGAACTTTCGGATCTGGTTGGGGCTGATATAAATATCCTCGGGACCGGGCAGATAGTTTGACTCAGGCGAGCGCAGAAATCCAAACCCGTCTTGTACGACCTCAAGCACACCATCGCCGGAAATTTCCACACCTTCTTCGGCGGTTTCTTTCAGAATGGCGAACATCATGTCACCCTTGCGCATGGTTGACGCGTTCTCGATTTCCAGCTCATCGGCAAGTGTCAGCAGATCGGCGGGGCTTTTGGCCTTCAACTCGGACAAATACATTTTTTCTTGGGTCATGATATCTCTCTGATCGCGGGCAAAGCATCAAAGCCAGCCAGATCATATTTTTCAGGTTTGGAATCGTCTTTAGCGACCGGACGGCCAGACAGGATGAACTCTTACACGAATTGGTTAAAGATTGTCAAACATAGCGATAAAATTCAAAAATGGGCGAAATTAGAATGGACGAGCAATGACCATGATAACGATTATAATCATCAAGACCGTCGGAACCTCATTCATCAACCGAAACTGACGCCCCGATATTTTACAAGTTCCGGCAATCAACTCTTTGCGCCGCCGACCCAGCCAATGATGGAACACGGTCATGGCAATAACCATGATCGCCTTGACCCATGGCCAACCCTCTGACCAGCTGACAATACCCGGTGTGAATACTAGAGACAGGCCAAAAATCCATGTGGCAATCATTGCCGGATTCATAATCAGTCGATAAAGCTTGACCTCCATCATTTGAAAAAGCTCATCCATCACGCTGTCAGCTTGGGCTTTTTCGACGTGGTGAACCATCAGTCTTGGCAGATAAAGCAACCCGGCCATCCAGCTAATAACTGAAATGACATGCAGCGCTTTGATCCACGGATATATGTCCGACAATAGATCGCTTATCATTTCTTTGCCTTTGTTAAGCGCGAGATTTCAATCTATCTAATATAAATATATATTAAGAGAAAGTAGTGGTTTTGGTAGAAGCAGTTGAATTAGGGGATATACCGTAATTATCCAGATATCCACATCGAGCGGGGATGAATCGACCAATGTGAACCAGAAATATACCTGATTGGGAAAACGTGAATCTCAACGTATTACCAACAGGTTAGCCAATGATAACTCTGTTAATAATATTGGGATAACCTTCATGAACTCTCTCTAGCAGATTAAAAACCCATTTCGTCCACCGGCGTTGATAAGATTATACGTTGTGGAAAAATACTGGACAAAACCTTAACAAACCTAGGCTTATCAA
>CAYPUW010000340.1:0-2677 GCA_964413925.1 uncultured Rhodobacter sp.
ATCGGGCCGGGTTTCGCATTGCCAGCGTCGGAGTTAATTTTTCCAGCGAGGAATTGCGTGATCCAAAGCTGGTTGAAAAGATAAAATGGGAGGTGGATCGCTTTGAAATCACCCCGGCTCGCCTGACCATCGAGGTGCTGGAAAACGTGGTCAGCGAGCATGATGATGACGTGATCACCAAAAACATCCGCGCACTGGCAGCCCAGGGTTTCGGCATTGATCTGGATGATTTCGGCACCGGCCACGCCGCCATCGCCAACATCCGCCGCTTCGCCGTTAACCGTATCAAAATTGACCGCAGTTTCATCACCAAAATAGACAGCGACCCGGAACAAAAGCTGCTAACCACCGCAATCGTGCGCATGGCCGAAAGCCTTGGCTTGGAAACACTGGCCGAGGGCGTTGAAACCGTGGCCGAACATGCTCTGTTGGCGCAAATGGGATGTCGCTATATTCAGGGCTTCGGCGTCGCCCGCCCCATGCCTTTTGAAGACACCGTGGCCTGGCTGCACAAACATCGCGAAAAACTTCTTAAAACCACCGACCCCGCGCGCAAGTCCGGCTGACGCGGTGATCCGGCCAGAGCCACTGTTACCACCTCAGTCTCGGCCCAGTTTCAACAGTGACCCATCGGCGCAAATTCCCTAATAGCCCTTGACCTTTCCGGCCCTTAACTGTTGAACCCTTCTATCATAAAAAGTCAGGTGGACCCGAGAATGGACGAACAGAATAAGAACCTTATTCTAGCAACTGTGCTGAGTGGGCTGGTGATCCTTGTTTGGTTGGTTTTCTTTCCTCCAGAGCAGCCGGTTGAACCTATCCCGAACACGGACATAACCGCCACAACGGGAAGCTCTTCACCACAGAATCAAGTTGCCCAAACCCCGTCCGCAGGACCCGTTTCCGACTCGGTGGCGAATGGGAAAGCGACGACCGGACCCAAGTTGAACACCTCACCGGCGGAAACCCGCGTTGCGGCACTGGCCAAAACCAAGCGTGTGATAATCGACACCCCACGCCTCAAGGGCTCTTTATCGCTAAAAGGTGGGCGCATCGACGATCTGTCACTGAAGGATTACCGCCTGACCACCGATCCAACATCTGCCAACGTCACTTTGCTGTCGCCGGTTGGCAGCCCTACGCCATATTACGCACTTTATGGCTGGGCCCCAGTTGGCGATCTTGGATTTGAGGACGTTCCCGGTGCGCTGACCGAATGGCAGGTGGACAGCGGCGATACCTTGACGGTTCAAACCCCCGTGACCCTGCGCTGGAAAAACGGTAAGGGACTGACTTTCTATCGAAAAATTTCGATTGATGACAATTATATGTTCACGGTTGAGCAAAGCGTCACTAACAATAGCGGCGCTGAAGTCAAGCTGTCGCCCTACGGAATAATCGCCCGCCACGGCGAGCCGAAGGTTATCGGATTTTACATCCTCCACGAAGGGGTGGTGCAGGCGGCCGACGGCAAGCTTGTGGAAACAAAGTATAAAGATGTCAAAAAGCTCGACCCGTTTGAGTCCGGCGTGGGCGAGAAAATCCCCGTTAAAAGCAATGGCTGGATTGGGTTTACCGACAAGTACTGGATGACCACATTGATCGCCGGGAGTGGCCAGAAGTTCAGCGAAGTAACCAAATACTCAACCTCGCAAGCGATCTACCAGACCGATATGCGATTGCCGGTCGTGAGTGTGGCTTCTGGTGACACCAAATCCGTGAGCACCTTGCTGTTTGCCGGGGCTAAAGAATGGAGCACCATCCGCGATTATCAGGACAAGCTGGGCATTGCGCAATTTGTCGACTCGATCGACTGGGGCATTTTCTTTTTCCTGACCAAACCGATCTTTCAGGTTCTGCACTTCATGAATAACCTGATCGGCAATATGGGCATCGCAATTATCAGCCTGACCATTCTGATCAAGGCGCTGTTGTTTCCGCTGGCCTATAAATCCTACGTTTCCATGGCCAGAATGAAGGAACTGCAACCTGAAATCGAGAAAATGAAGGCCAAGGTCGGCGACGATCGCCAGAAGGTGCAGAAAGAAATGATGAAGATGTATAAGGAGAAAAAGGTTAACCCGGCCTCCGGTTGTTTACCTATTCTACTTCAAATTCCGATTTTCTTTTCCCTTTATAAGGTGATTTTTGTCACCATCGAGCTGCGCCAAGCGCCGTTCTTTGGCTGGATCAAAGACCTCAGTATCCCTGACCCGACCTCGGTTCTGAACCTGTTCGGCCTGTTGCCGTTCAGCCCGCCAGACCCGTCAAGTGCGCTGCATATCCTTTCAATCGGCGTTTTCCCGATCCTGATGGGAATAAGCATGTGGCTGCAACAAAAGCTCAATCCGGCCCCCACAGATAAAACCCAAGCAATGATTTTCGCGTGGATGCCTTGGGTGTTCATGTTTATGCTGGGCCGGTTCGCCAGCGGGCTGGTGGTCTACTGGGTCGCTAACAACACCATCACATTCACCCAGCAATACCTGATCATGCGCAGTCAGGGTGTTAAACCCGATGTGTTCGGCAACATCACCAAGGGCTTCAAGAAGTTCAAAAAGAAAGACGAGAAAGAAGGGTGAGCGCTACGCTTGCACATATCTGGCGCCATCCGATCAAAAGCCATGGCCGCGAAGAGTTGGCCGAGGTGACGGTTGCAGCGGGCAAATGCCTGCCG
>CAYPUW010000341.1:0-2661 GCA_964413925.1 uncultured Rhodobacter sp.
GGCCTCAGACCCAAGGGCTGGTTCAAACGAAATCGGGGCTTGGGTGGTTTTGGAGTTAAGCGACATATGCCAAGGATGAAACGCTGAGCGCGCGGCGTCAACAGGCCTTGCGACCGGCAAATTCCTGCGCGATAAATCAAGCCAGCCGCCAATTTTCGAGGGATCATGAGCAAAAGTCTAAACCGTGTAAAAGCCCACCTGTCGACACTTGATCTGAGCGTTGAAATTCTGGAAATCACCACCCCCACCAACACGGCGGCGCAAGCGGCACAGGTGGTGGGATGCACCGTTGACCAGATCGCCAAATCGGTGATTTTTTGCGGCGAAACCAGTGGCAACGCGGTGTTGTTTTTAACCGCAGGCGGCAGTCGGGTCGATGTGGCTGTGGCCTCTAAACTGGCGCAAGAGCCGCTTGGCAAGGCCGATGCGGCGATGATCCGTCAACAGACCGGATTTGCCATCGGCGGGGTTTCGCCCTTTGGCCATCTCAATCCGATAAAGGCGTTCATGGACAAAAAACTGCTCACGTTTGAGACCATCTGGGCCGCGGCCGGCACACCACATCATATGTTTGAGATGTCGCCCGAGACGATGCGTCACCACACCGGCGCGCGCGCTGCCGAGTTTACTGAATAACGCGTAAAACCGCCCGTGCGGCGCGCAATCCCGGCGCGTCATCCGCTGCGCCGAGCAAGCTCATGGCCTCATCGCCCGCCTTTATCTGAGCCACGCGCGCGTGTTCATCTTCAAGGTAGGACAACACACATGGGGCAATTTTTTCAGGCACGCAATCTTCAAATAAAAACTCCGGCACGGCGGTGGTTTTCGTCAACAGATTGATCAACGTGGCCGAGGCGAGATTAACTTTCTTTTTGACAATTCTGGTGGTGAACCAGTTGAATTTATAGGCGATCACCATCGGCGTTTTCGCGCGCGCAAGCTCAAGCGACACGGTCCCTGATGCGGCGAGCGCCAGATCGGCGGCAGCGAAAGCGATGGACTTGCGCCTCTCTGATTGGCGCGCATCCTTGTCGCGTGGATCAAGCAAAATCGCCTGAACCGGCCAGTTTTTCAGCCGCTCTTCAAGCATCGCTGCGACGGGTGATGCGGCAACCACCAAGACTTTGACATCAGGTCGTGCGCTTAAAACCTGCGCTACGGAGGCGGCAAAAACCGGCTCCATCCGCGCGACCTCTCCATGTCGAGATCCGGGCAGCACCAGCAAAAGTGGCTCTGAAGGCGTTAGTCCCAACTCTGCACGAAACTGGCGGGTTTCGGCAGGGCTTGGCTCGGCTTCGGCCACAACCGGATGGCCAACGAAATCGCATCCCATGCCCTCTGCCTGCATATATGGCGGCTCAAACGGGAACAGCGCCAGTACGTGATCCACATTTCGCGCCATCTTCGCCGCGCGCTCCGGTCGCCACGCCCAAACGGTGGGGGCGACATAATGTATTGTTTTCAGCGTACTATCAGACGACCTTGCCCTGGCAAGCACTCGCAGGCAAAAATCAGGACTGTCAATTGTGATCACAGCATCAGGCGACAGTTTTGTGATCACATCGGCAGTCTGGCGCACCCTCGCAAGCAGCTTTGGCAATCGCGGCAGCACCTCAAGTATTCCCATCACCGATAATTCTTCGATCGCAAATAAGCTCTCCAACCCCTCGGCCTGCATGAGCGGGCCGCCCACGCCGCTAAACTTGGTGTCAGGCGCCAGCGTTTTGAGGCCAGCCATCAGGTTTGCGCCGAGTTTGTCGCCCGACGGCTCGCCTGCGATTAAAAAGAAATGGGCGGGGCCGCTCATTGCACATCTGCGCCGAGACCATCGCTCGTGCCATATATAAACAGCCCAAGTTGGTCGGCGCGCGCGATAATCTCGGCGCGATTGAGCATCAAAACCGCGCCTGATTTGATCGCAATACCGGCTAAACCGGCCTTAGCGACCGACTCCACAGTTTGCACGCCGATGGCGGGCATATCCATGCGTAAATCCTGCGCGGGTTTTGGCCCCTTGAACAAAATTCCCTTGGCCCCGTCAGGATTGGGGCGCAGGTCTTGCGCAGTTTTGGCCACAAAGCCAAGCATCATATCGGTGCCTTGCAAGGTCTCAAGCCCCAAACACTGGCCCTGCGCAACCACCGCCGCCTGCCCCACATCAAGCTGCCCCAGACCACCCGTCAGCTCCTCGGCCCGGACAATATCGGCGAGATCAAGCGTACTTGGTGCGTGCTGCCCCATCACTCCGCTCAAGGCGAGCAGATCGGGCAAAATCTCGTGAGCAGCTGTGATCACAAAACCCTGATCCTCAAAAATTGATGCAATCAAGCGCAAAATCGTGCCGTCTCCGCGCCCAATCGCCGGGATAAGTCGCGGCGCGAGCGCGCGAGTGACATCGTCAAGACGCTCCAGTTGCAGGTTGGGCCGATCTATCCGGCCCGCAAACACGACCGAGCCGCAATTGTCCCGGCGCAACGCCGTAAACAACGCGCCAAACCGCTCAATCTCGGCCTCGATCACGCCTCTCGCGCCGAGCCAGTCCAACGATTGCCCCCGCATTTTCACCACCGAAAAAGCGCGCCCCTGCGTGCGGCAAGCATCCGCCAATAGCTGCGGCAACTGGCCAGAACCAGCAATGATCGCCAATTTGTCAGGGTTGTT
>CAYPUW010000342.1:0-2658 GCA_964413925.1 uncultured Rhodobacter sp.
GATGGTTTGCAAATGCAGAGCCGCTTTCCTAAGGCGCATCTGTGGAACCTGCCACGGACCTGTGCACGTTACAGTGTTTTTGAGGGGTTCAGCGACCTGTTTTCCAACTTTGAGACGTGGCTGAAAAAGCGGACGGGGACGCGAGTTCATGGGCATTTGTTTAACAAACGAACGGTGAAATTTGCTGGAAATGCAACGATTTACAACGGGTGTTTGTCAAACAGCGCGAAGTTGCGCGATTACAACCCGGAGAAGTTTCTTGCCAGCCTGATCTGGAATACGCAAGGCGAGCATCAGAGCTTTCAGTTTGGTCCTGCTGACCGTCAGGATATCTCGGGCTTTGCCAGTGGCGATCCCAACGCCAGCTTTTTTGCCATCACCGGCGCGTGGGCTGTGCCGCTGTTTCACTCCAAGATGAACTTTCAGCGGGTGCGCAGGGTCGCGGCGCGCTATCAGTCGATTGAGGCGCGGCATGTGGGTTGGCTGCGGCAACACGAGGTGCGCGCGCATGTCAATATCTGGTCGCTGTCAGAGTTCGTTGAAACGCCGATGCCGATCCTGCAGACCATTCTTGACAGTGTTGATCCTACGGCAAGCCGCAAGTTGACCGAAGTGCCGAAAATGGCTGATCTGAACGGATTTGGGCAGTTCGTGCAAAAGCTGAAAAACGAGGGAATGAACCCCCATTCGGTTGGTGACTTTCCTCTGGGCCGTCAGAGCGATCAACATGTGCTTCCCGCCAAACCCTATGTGGTGCGCTGATGATGGGGCGGAGATTTCGGTATTTCGTGGTGTTTGCGGATATGCGAACCGGGTCGAACTACCTGGAGGAGAACATCAATCAATTCCCTGATTTGACCTGCTTTGGCGAGTTGTTCAATCCGCATTTTGTCGGTGGGCCAAAGAAGCCCGAGATGTTCGGTATTGATCTACCCGCCCGGCAACAAGACCCGATCTCGTTGCTCGATGCCATGCGCGCGGCCGATCCTGATCAGATGCCGGGGTTTCGATTTTTCAGCGATCACGATCCGCGAATTTTGGCGCGCTGTCTTGATGACCAGGAATGCGCAAAAGTGATTTTGACGCGCAATCCGCTGGACAGTTACGTGTCGCGAAAAATTGCTGCTGTCACCAATCAGTGGCGACTGACCAATGTAAAACACCAAAAAACCGCGACGATTGATTTTGACGCGGAGGAGTTCAGCCAGTATTTGGATGGTCTGCAAGAGTTTCAGTTGCGCGTGCTAAACGGGCTGCAAACCAGTGGACAGACGGCATTTTATATAAATTACGACGATATTGGCGCGCTTGACGTGATCAATGGGTTGGGGCGGTTTGTTGGGTCAACCCACCAAATTCCGTCGCTTAGTCGCAAGCTGAAAAAACAAAACCCGGCGTCGCTTGAAAGCAAGGTTACCAATTACGACGAGATGATCGGCAAGATTGGCGACATGGACCTGATGGGGTTGAACGGCGCGCCGAGCTTTGAGCCGCGACGTGGGGCAATGGTGCCGCAATATGTGGCGGGTAACAAGGCGGCGTTGTTGTTCATGCCGATAAAAAGCGCGCCCGGCCCAGAAGTTGTGAACTGGATCAAAGCGCATGAGACAGCGCTTGGCGGAGGCGCACTTGTTGGTGAGTTCAGTCAGAAATCCTTGCGGGAATGGCTGCGTGCGCGGCGTGATTTTCAGAGCATCACGGTGCTTCGTCATCCAGTAGCGCGGGCATATTTCGCCTTTTGCACCTATATTTTACCCGCGCAGCAAGCGACGTATCAAGATATTCGCAAGGTGCTTATTCGCGAGTTCAACATCGAAATTCCCAAGAAAGACGCGGAGGTTGCGGGTTATGATTTGGCGGCACATAAAGCGGCATTTTTGGGTTTCTTGAGTTTTCTCAAAAAGAATTTGGCCGGTCAGACCAGTCTTCGCGTCGATGCCGCTTGGGCCAGTCAAAGCGCTGTTCTCAAGGGATTTTCGAGTGTGATGCCACCGTTGCATATCGTTAAAGAGCAGGATTTGGCCACCACTTGCGCCTATATAGAGGGTCTTTGTGGCTTGTCACGCTGCGAGATTGGACCGCATGATCCGCCGTTTGAGCCGTTTTCGCTGACACAGATTTATGACCGTGAGATCGAGAAAAAGACCCGCGAGATATATGCGCGGGATTATCTGAATTTCGGGTTTGGCGATTGGTCAGAGTGATCTCGTACTTGACCCCAAAACCCTTTAGGCGGCTTTGGTGGCGTTTATCTCGGTTAAGATCGTGTGAAGGATCGACGGGTCGTCATTGGCGCGCAGCTTGGCACGCACGGACGGCTCGCGCAGCAATCGCGACACCACGGCCAGCGCTTTTAGATGCTCGACACCGGAGTTCATTGGCGCAAACAATGTGAACACAAGGTCGACGGGCATGCGGTCAACCGAGTCATACTCCATAGCTTTTTCAAGCCGGAAGAACACCCCAACGACGGATTTCAGGCCCTCAATCCGAGCATGCGGAATGGCGATACCCTCGCCAACACCGGTCGGGCCGAGGCTTTCGCGTTCTTGCAAAGCATCAAAGGCCGTGTTCTCGTCAATATCATAAAGCTCCGCTGCGAGAGCAGACAGCTCTTGCAACAGGCGCTTTTTGCTGAGGGATTGACCGATTGATCTT
>CAYPUW010000343.1:0-2636 GCA_964413925.1 uncultured Rhodobacter sp.
CTGGGCAATTGACGCCAGCAAGACCTTAGGCTCGGCGCTTTTGGGGGTGATTTCCCTCAAATATCTGGATCGAGACCAGTCCGAGGTCGGCTATTGGGTTGCGCCAGAGTTCTGGAATCAAGGCTATGCTAGTGCCGCCCTTGCTTGCCTGCTTGAGGCAAATCCCCATGCCAATCGCTCGGTCGTGGCCTGCGTCTTTCAGGACAACCTGTCGTCAACCCATGTTCTAAGCGGCAACGGTTTTGCCTGCTTGGGCGAGGCTGAGGCGTTTTCGCTGTCGCGCGGTGCGCATGTGCCAACATGGACCTATCTCAAAACGCTCTGAGCGCGAAATCCGCTCTTGTCATTGTCACGCGCGCCTCAACCGCTTAGGTAGGGCAAAAAAAGGCTGAACTGATGAAATTCCTCGATCTGGCAAGAGTAACGATTCGCTCCGGCGCTGGCGGCAATGGCTGTGTCAGCTTTCGCCGCGAGGCCCATGTGGAATATGGCGGTCCCGACGGCGGAGACGGCGGGCGCGGCGGCGATGTCTGGGTCGAGACCGTGGACGGGCTGAACACACTGATCGACTTTCGCTTTCAGCAGCATTTCTTCGCGCGCAACGGTAAATCTGGCATGGGCAAGGCGCGTTCTGGCAAGGATGGCGAGGATATTATATTGCGGGTGCCGGTCGGAACCGAGGTTCTTGACGAGGACGAAGAGACGGTGATTGCCGATCTGACCCAGCTCGGCCAACGGGTGTTGCTGGCCCAAGGCGGCAATGGCGGTTTTGGCAATCTGCACTTCAAATCCTCGACCAATCAGGCCCCGCGCCGGGCCAATTCCGGCCAACCGATCATCGAGCGAGAGCTGTGGTTGCGCCTGAAATTGATCGCCGATGCCGGGCTTTTGGGCCTGCCCAATGCCGGAAAATCCACCTTTCTCGCCGCGACATCGAATGCGCGTCCCAAGATCGCCGACTATCCCTTCACCACCCTTCACCCCAATCTAGGCGTGGTCGGTGTCGACGGGGCCGAGTTCGTTATGGCCGATATTCCCGGTCTGATTGCTGGTGCCCATGAGGGCAAAGGCATTGGCGATCGGTTCTTGGGTCATGTGGAGCGCTGCGCGGTCCTTTTGCACTTGGTTGATGGAACTTCGGAAACTGTCGCCGAGGATTATCGCACTATTATCAATGAGTTGGTCGAATATGGTGGCGCGCTCGCCGACAAACCGCGTATCACCGTCCTAAATAAAATCGACGCGCTTGACGAGGACGAACGGGCAGAAAAACTGGCCGAACTGGCCTCTGCCCACAATGGCCACGTGACCATGATGTCGGGTGTTTCGCGCGAAGGCTTGGTCGAGGTTTTGCGGGCATTGCGCACCCGAATCACCGCCCATGCCGAGGCCGAAATCGCCGCTATAAGCGAACCTGAACAATGGCATCCTTAGACAATATCAAAACAGCCAAGCGCGTTGTGGTCAAAATCGGGTCGGCCTTGTTGGTCGATGCCTTGAGCGGTGCGCTGAGGCTTGATTGGCTGAAGGCCTTCGCGCTTGATGTTGCTGTCGCAAAGGCGCGAGGGCAGGACGTTTTGATCGTCTCGTCTGGCTCAATCGCACTGGGGCGGCGCGTGCTTGATCTTCCATCCGGCGCGCTGTCGCTTGAGCAAAGTCAGGCGGCGGCGGCGGTCGGGCAAATCCGTCTCGCTCGCGCATATGAAACTGCGCTCGCGCCCCATGACATCACCACCGCGCAGGTTCTGGTGACGCTCGAAGACAGCACCAATCGCCGTCGTTATCTCAATTCGCGCGCCACTCTTGGCACGCTGTTGCATCTCGGCGTTGTGCCGATCGTAAACGAAAACGATACCGTCGCCACCGACGAAATCCGCTTTGGCGACAATGACCGACTGGCGGCTCAGGTTGCGGTGTTGTCAGGCGCAGATCTTGTGGTGCTGTTGTCAGATGTTGACGGGCTTTACACCGCTAACCCGAAAATGGTTCTGGGAGCGAAACACATTGATATTGTGGATAAATTCACGCCAGAGCTTGATCATATGGCGGGCGAAGCAATCAACGAGGCTTCTCGCGGCGGCATGAAAACCAAGCTGATCGCCGCCAAAACTGCCACCGCTGCGGGCTGCGCCTTGGTGATCATGGAGGGCGATGTCGCGAGGCCGCTTGCCGCACTTGCAAACGGCGCGCGCCATACGTTGTTTCGCCCCAATGGCGATCCACAAACTGCGCGAAAGCAGTGGATTTCTGCCATGAAATCCAAGGGTGAAGTGCATATTGATGAGGGGGCTGCCCGTGCGCTCGCAAGCGGAAAATCCCTGCTTTCGGCAGGGGTCACGGCCATTACCGGCAGCTTTTCACGCGGCGATCCGGTGGTTATTCTCGGCCCGGATCAAGAGGTTCTCGGCAAAGGTTTGATCTGCTATGACTGTGTCGAGGCAACAGCGATCAAGGGGCGTCAAAGCCGTGATATTTTTGGGTTGTTGGGCTATTCGGGCCGCGCAGCACTTATTCACCGGGATGATATGGCGACATGAGCAAGGACGAAAATATCGCAGAAATGATGGCGCAGATCGGTCAAAAAGCCCGCGTGGCGGCGCGCGATCTGGCCTGTGTAAGCAGCGCCCAAAAAGCGC
>CAYPUW010000344.1:0-2634 GCA_964413925.1 uncultured Rhodobacter sp.
GATTGAGCTCGCGCTTGCGGCGATTGGCGTCGGCGCGCAGTTTATGTTCGCGAAAATACTCCCACACAAACCCGATCAACAAGCCGACTACGATACTGCCAAGTATCACCAAAAATTGCGGCAACGCAAAATCCTTGCTGAAGGGCAAAAACACGGCCAGTTGGTCTGGCACAAGACTCAGCGTCACAATCTGACGGTTCGCCAAGGCGATCACGATCAGAATGAGGCCAACAAACCCAAGAAAAATATAGCGTAAAAAACGCATCGGACCCCACTTTTTTTGAGAGGGTCAGCCGCCGTTCAGACGGTCCCTCAGCAGTTTTCCGGTCTTAAAGAACGGAACATGTTTTTCATCCACGGCAACTGATTCGCCAGTGCGTGGATTACGGCCAGTTCTTGCATCCCTGCGCTTGACTGAAAACGCGCCAAAGCCGCGCAACTCAACCCGATTGCCAGACGCCATCGCATCAATGATCTCGTCAAACACAGTGCTGACAATGCGCTCCACGTCACGTTGATACAAATGCGGATTTTCATCCGCGATCTTCTGAACCAGTTCCGAACGTATCATACGCGAACCCTCCCCCGTGGGTTATGTGTCACCGACACCAATATTAACGAAATCTACTTGGTGATATTGGCAGAATTTCCGCGCTCTGGAAATAGTGCTGACCATGTCAAATCACGATAAATCGGCCTAAGGCTCTGTTTGATTGAGTATTTTTCGCAAAAACCCACGGAATTATTCAATTTGGAGCCAGCAAAGCCGCGCGATCAACGCCCCGTGAAGGGACAACCCAGAGTGATTCGACACCCGATGTTAACCAAATGGCCCACCCCAAAAACGAAAGACGGCCCCCGATGAGGGAGCCGCCTTTAATGTTTCAATCATGGTCGCCGTGGCGATTATTTGTCGTCCTGACCCTTGAGAGCGGCACCAAGAATGTCGCCGAGCGACGCACCGGAATCCGACGAGCCATACTGTTCCACGGCTTCTTTTTCCTCGGCAATTTCGCGCGCCTTGATCGACAGACCCAAGCGACGCGAGGACTTGTCGATATTGGTGACACGCGCGTCAACATGGTCGCCAACCGAGAAGCGCTCGGGGCGTTGTTCGGCACGATCACGCGACAAATCAGAGCGGCGGATGAAGGATTTCATCCCGTCATGCTCAACCTCGATGCCACCATCCTCTATCTTGGTCACAGTCACGGTCACAACCGCACCACGTTTCACACCTGCGGTCGCATCCACAAACGGATCACCCTCAAGCGCCTTGATCGATAGCGAGATACGCTCTTTTTGGGTATCAACATCGGTCACGACAGCGCGCACCATGTCACCCTTGCGATAGTCTTCCATCGCTTCTTCGCCAGAGCGGTTCCAGTCAAGATCAGAGAGGTGAACCATGCCGTCGATATCGCCTTCAAGGCCGACAAACAGGCCAAACTCGGTGATATTTTTAACTTCGCCCTCAACTTCGGTGCCGACCGGGAAGGTCGTCTGGAAGTTCTCCCACGGGTTGCCCTGAGTTTGTTTAAGACCCAGCGAGACCCGCCGTTTGGTGGTGTCGATTTCAAGGATCATCACCTCAACCTCTTGCGAGGTGGAAACGATTTTGCCCGGATGGATGTTTTTCTTGGTCCAGGACATTTCAGAGACGTGAACCAGACCTTCAACGCCCGGCTCCAGTTCAACAAACGCACCGTAATCGGTGATGTTGGTCACGCGGCCCGTATGTACGGTTTCCAGCGGGAACTTGCCCTCAACCAATGTCCACGGATCATCCTCAAGCTGCTTCATGCCAAGGCTGATACGATGGGTTTCCTTGTTGATCTTGACGATCTGAACCTTGATGGTTTCGCCGATTGTGACGATTTCAGACGGGTGATTGACCCGACGCCACGCCATGTCGGTGACATGAAGCAGGCCGTCAACGCCGCCGAGATCAACAAACGCACCGTATTCGGTGATGTTCTTGACCACGCCGTCAACCGCATCGCCCTCGTTGAGCTTGCCAACGATTTCGGCGCGCTGCTCGGCACGGCTTTCTTCAAGGATCGCACGACGCGACACCACAATGTTGCCACGACGGCGGTCCATTTTCAGGATTTGGAACGGCTGAAGCAGACCCATCAGCGGGCCGGCATCGCGCACGGGGCGCACGTCAACTTGGCTGCCGGGCAAAAACGCAACAGCGCCGCCAAGATCGACGGTAAAGCCGCCTTTGACACGGCCAAAGATTGCGCCTTCGACGCGCTCTTCTTTTTCGGCGGCTTTTTCCAGACGGTCCCAGGCTTCTTCGCGCCGAGCTTTGTCGCGGCTGACGACAGCCTCGCCACGAGCGTTCTCGACCCGCTCCAGATAAACCTCGACAGTATCGCCAACCTCTATTTCAGGGTCTTGGCCGGGGCTTGCAAATTCTTTAAGATCAACGCGGCCTTCCATTTTATAGCCGATGTCGATGATGGCTTGTCCAGCTTCAATTGCCAGAACGGTGCCTTTGACGACTGAGCCCTCGTCGGGGGTATCAAGTTCAAAGCTTTCGTTAAGAAGGGCTTCGAATTCTTCCATCGTTGCAGATGCGGACATGTAAATAGTTTCCTTTTCAGTGCTTTAGCTGGCCGAGCGGTT
>CAYPUW010000345.1:0-2631 GCA_964413925.1 uncultured Rhodobacter sp.
CGTCGCGGACGCGAGCAAGGTGTTCCACGATGGGCTGATGCTCGTAGAGAACTCAAATCCGCGCCAGAAAATCGACTTCAAAGCCGCCGACAACAAGGCCTCCGGTCTGGTGCGCCAAATGTGGCGCCTTGTCGGGGCCGAAGAGTCCAGCGGTGTGTTTTATTTTTCCGGTGGCGATAAGGCGGCGGTGTTGATGGTCAGCACCGGTTTTGAGGCTGGTCGCTCGTGGCTGCAATGCACCTATGCTGGCCCTGACGACCTTTATGTTCAGCAGATATTGAAGGTTACCGGGGCGCAAGATGCCCGCGCCGGGGTGAAACAGCCGAGCAAAACCTATCAAAGAGGTCTGCTTCAGGGTCGGAACGGCTTGGTGATTTTTTCCCTGTTGGCCGGTAAATATCTACCGGGGATTGCCGCTGAAATCGGTCAAAAGCCCGCATCGGCGGTCGGCGTGTCAACCATCAGTGCAGCCCCTTGGAATATCGCCTTGCCTACGCCCGCCTCCGCCGCCCCGCAGTGGAGCGCAACCGTTGACCTCTGTCTCGCCCCGTTTGAAACGGCCAAAACACTCGTGGCTCGTGCCACTAAGTTGGGCTGGCAGTCGGTTGAACCAAAATCCATGACCGAGGCCATGATAGATAAGGCCGCAGAGATCGATCTGGCGCGCAAACTGGCCTATACGATCGGCGAGGTCGACACGCCAAAACCCATATGGAAACAAAGTTGGGAGTTGGCCCAACGCAACGCTCAAGGGTTGCAGCGCTTGGTCGAGACACCAAAATCCACGCCCCTGCGCCGCTATTTTACTGACCCCGCCAGCGACAGCCTGTTGACGATCATGATCAATAACAGCCCATATGACAAATGGCTGAATTGCGGGATCGGGGCCACAAAGCCGCTGGCAAAACCGCTAATGCCTACCCTTGAGAAGGTGTTCGGCAGGCCGAGCGCGCGGTTCGCCCCGATGACCGGACTGCCCGGGAAGTTCCCCAATATAGCGGGCGTTATCCGCAACCTGATGGTCGTGGCCTTCAATCCGGCCAAGATCGAACCCCTGATCGGCACCAAACCGCAACTCTCCGTCGTTATCCTCGTCTTTTCCAAACATGATTCAAGGTAACCGAAACATGACCGACCAAACCTCAAACAACCAGTTCCACGCCTCCAGCTACCATATGTACAGGTCGCAACCATGAGCGCTTGGCTATATAAATGCCGCACCCAAGCCTGCGCGCGCCGGTCCTTAGGGCCGAGCCTGACCTTGAACATAGCGTCAAAATTCGATCGCACCATGCGCTTGCGTCGAGTTGTTGGGCAAGCGCGGGGACGAAATTGATGGGACCAGTCGCGGCCATTACCGACGGGCTTTCAAACCTCAACAACTTCTCGGGCCGAAGCTCGCGTTCGGCCTATTGGTGGATGTCCGGTTTTACCATGGTGGCGATCACCATCTTTCAACGAGTGTCGATTGCTCTTACCGGCGTGGACGCGCTGCCCCCTCAGTTTGAAGTGACGGCGGATCACCCCTTGACCCAAGTATTTTTCTCAATATTTACCGTGTCTTTTCTACTCGTCTGCCTCCTGATGCTGGCCTGTACCGCACGGCGTTTTCAGGATCACGGCTGGTCGGGGCGCTGGTTCAGATGGATGATGTATCTGTGCTGGTTCGTAATCGGCCTCATCCTGCTTTTCGCCAGTCGCGCCGCCTTCACCGGCGGAGCAGTCCTGACCTCGGTTCCGCCGTGGTTATTTTTACTGCTCTTCCCCCCTTTCGCCAGCATAGTCTGGACGTTCTGGATCGGTTTCGTCCGCCCAGAGCCAACCCCAAACATCTACGGTCCCAACCCCCAAGAGGTATCCACATGACCGACCAAACCTCAAACAACCAGTTCCACGCCTCCAGCTTTCTTGAGGGTCAAAATGCCACTTATGTAGAGCAGCTTTACTCTCGATACGCTGACAATCCCGCCGCAGTCGATGAAAGCTGGCAGAGCTATTTCAAATCACTCGGCGACGCCAAGAACGACATCAAGCTAGAGGCCCAAGGCCCCACATGGCAACGCACCGACTGGCCACCCCAACCCAATGACGATCTGACGGCAGCCCTTGACGGTCAATGGCCAGCAGAGCCAGCCAAAGCCGCCGACAAGATCAAGGACGCCGCGCGCAACAAAGGGGTCGAGCTGAACGATACCGAGGTGCAACAGGCGGTTCTCGATAGCCTGCGCGCCCTGATGCTGATCCGCGCCTACCGCATTCGCGGCCACCTCGCCGCCGACCTTGACCCTTTGCATCTGCGCGAGAACACTGACCTGCCAGGGCTGGACCCAAAATATTACGGCTTCACCGAGGCCGACATGGATCGCCCGATCTTTCTGGATAACGTTTTAGGCCTGCAACTGGCCACCATGCGCGACATTCTGGCGCTGGTTAAACGCACCTATTGCGGCACTTTCGCCATCCAGTACATGCACATCCACAACCCCGAAGAGGCGCTCTGGCTCAAGGACCGGATCGAGGGCTACGGCAAGGAAATCCAGTTCACCCGCGAGGGGCGCAAGGCCATCCTCAACAAGTTGGTACAGGCCGAAGGGTTCGAGAAATTCCTCAACGTCAAATACATGGGCACCA
>CAYPUW010000346.1:0-2602 GCA_964413925.1 uncultured Rhodobacter sp.
GTTTTGAGCGCCCAGCGCCCAAAAAATCGCGTCAAAGGATTGCTCGAGTTTTTCAATCGAGATGTCTTTGCCAACGCGTGTATTAGTGTGAACATCCACCCCCATGCTGGTGATGCGCCCGATCTCTGTGTCGAGCATCTCGCGCGGGGTTCTATAGCCCGGGATGCCGAAACGCATCATGCCGCCAAGCTCGTCATTGGCCTCAAACAGGGTCACGCCGTGGCCCTGACGGCGCAAGAAAAACGCTGCTGCGAGGCCTGCCGGTCCGCCGCCGATCACCGCGACCTTGCGGCCCGTGTCTGTGCCGACTGCGGGGGCTTTGATGTCGTTCTCGTTGGCCCAATCGCCGACATATTGCTCGACCGCGTTGATGCCGACGGTGTCGTCAACCTCGTTGCGGTTGCAACCGGCCTCGCATGGGGCGGGGCAGACGCGGCCCATGGTGGCGGGAAACGGGTTGGCCTCGAGCATGCGTTCAAAGGCGTATTCTTGCCACGCCATACCCTCGACCGGCGGTTTATCCATGCCGCGCGCAATCGCCAGCCAGCCACGAATTTCGTGACCCGAGGGGCAAGATCCTTGGCAGGGGGGCGTTTTATGTATGTAGGTCGGACACTTATGCGATGTATCCTGCTGAAAGATTTTGTCTTCCAGATCCCAGTCCTCCGGGTCGGCCCCGTCTTCAAACCGGCGGAAAGTGGCTTGTTGATCGCTCATGATGTACCCTCTTGGTTGGCCATTTCCAATTCAGGAACAGGCGCGTCATCGGTAATTTGACCATCCAGCAGGATAGCATTTGAAACCAGTTGGTGGACCGACAGGATCGAGTCCCGCTCGTAGCCGAATTTCGGCATGACCTTGGCGAACTGGGTTTTGCAAATAGCGCAGATCGCGGCCATGTGGGTGACGCCGTGGTCCTGGGTCACCTGTTGCAGCGCAGTCATGCGCGGACTGGCCCCCTTAACGCGAATATCCATCAGATCGTCGGTCAAAAGACCGCCACCACCGCCACAGCACAGCGTGCTTTCCTTGGTGGTGTCGCGGTCCATCTCGAAATAATTATTGCACACG
The DNA here is from genome assembly GCA_964413925.1 of uncultured Rhodobacter sp. Lineage (GTDB taxonomy): Bacteria > Pseudomonadota > Alphaproteobacteria > Rhodobacterales > Rhodobacteraceae > UBA5972. Next base: position 1,072 of record CAYPUW010000346.1, read on the forward strand.
GCCTTGATCACATTGCGCGGAATTTCAAACTGCCCGCCGGGTTTGTCGCCCATACGGGAGCCGCGCGCCACGTTGCAACTGTCGTGATATGTCAGGCGCAGATGATCGTTTTTGGTCTTGTCGAACTTGAGATTGCCGCGCTCGATCTGATCCCAAGTGAACTCCAGAATATGCTGGGGAATAGGGTAGCTTTGATCGAGGAAGTCAAACGGCCCGGCCAGAGTGTTAAGAAAACTATACGCCACCCGCCACGCATGACCGCACTCGCCAAAAACGATGCGTTTAACGCCCAGATCTTCGGCGGCGCGGCGAATTCGAAGGGCCAGATCGCGCATGTTCTCATAAGAGCCAATGAACAGCCCGAAATTGGCGGCCTCGGAGGCATATGAACTGACGGTCCAGCTGACGCCCGCCTGATGAAACACCTTGGCATAGCCGATCAAACCGTCGATATGCGGCTCGGCGAAAAAATCGGCAGAGGGCGTGATCAGCAGGATATCGGCACCCTTTTCATCCACCGGAATACGCACCGAAACGCCGGTTTCGTCCTCGATATCCTCCTCCAGATCCTCGAGTGTTGCGCGCAAGGCTTTTTCCTGAAGGCCGAGATTATTGCCAATCTCAAGCGCCTTGCCGATGATCTCGTTACAGTATTTCTGGCCGATGCCGACCGTGTCCATGATCTCGCGCGCGGCCATGGAAATCTCTGCGGTATCAATGCCGTAAGGGCAAAAAACCGAGCAGCGGCGGCATTGGGAGCATTGGTGGTAATAGGAATACCACTCATCCAGAACCTCGCGCGTCAGATCGCGTGCGCCCACCAGCCACGGGAAATATTTGCCCGCGAATGTGTAGTAGCGCCGGTAAACGCTGCGCAGCAAATCTTGCCGTGCAACCGGCATGTTTTTAGGGTCACCCGAGCCGAGGAAATAGTGGCATTTATCGGTGCAGGCCCCGCATTTGACGCACGCATCCAGATAAACCTGAAAGGCGCGGTTCTTGCTGGCGAGTTCGCCGATTTTGGCAATCGCCACCTCTTGCCAATTGTCCAAAAGCTCGCCCGGAAAGCCGAGCTTCATGTTGTGTTCGGGATAGGCGGGATAAGGCGCGCTGTCGGCCATGGAATCGCAGGCCAGTTTGGGGATTTTCAAGGGGTCAGCGATGAATTTCGGCCCGTCTTCATTGTCCATATCAAGCATTGCCATTTCAGCGCCCCCTATTTCTCTAGCTCAGCCGCCCAAGGGGCGAGATGGCGCTTTTCGCGCGAGTTATCGACCTGATAGCGGGTCGGCGAGAAGAAGATGCCAGGACCGTGCAACAGTTTGGAGATCGGAAATATAATCATCAATGTGGCTACCAACGCCAGATGGACGAGCAAAGACGGCGAGGTAGGTAACTCGTTGATTTGAAAGCGTAATAACCCCGTGAAGAACACCTTGACGGTGACAATATCGGTGGGGGCAAGGAACTTCATATTCATGCCGCTGAGCGCAATACCGATCAGCAACAGCAGCATCAGGTGATCAGATGG
>CAYPUW010000347.1:0-2599 GCA_964413925.1 uncultured Rhodobacter sp.
GAACAGGTTGGTTGCGTCAAACTCCACCAATGTGCTGTCTTCATTTGGAACCGACGTCGTGCCGGGCTTTGACCAGACGATCTGAATGCGCGGCTCAAGCGTTTGCACCGAAGACTTGCCCTGCTTGACCATGGGCAGCCGCAAATCCGCAGCCAGTGTGGGCACAAGGCGAGAAATACTTGACGAAAAGCCGCTGTCTTGGCGAATATTATAGGCGTCGGCGTTGATTTGAGCGGTCGCGCCAAACACCAGACCGCGTGGCCCGACCCATTGTCGTTGCCAATCAACCACCGAGGCGAGGCGCAGCGTGTCGCGCCCGACGATATCAGTGGTGGAGCTTCGCGTGTAGCTGTTGATATTCAACGCAAGCCCGGTGCGCCCACCAAACAAACCGTCTGACCAATGGCGCTTGAACCCAAAATCTGTTAACGCGAACGGGATTTGCGAGGGGGTTATGCCTGCGGCCAGCGAGCGAAATCCCAAAAGCTCGGCCCCGAAATACGAGGCACGTTTGACGCGTGACAGCCTGACAAAGCTCTCAAGTCGGGAGGTGCTGGAAATGCTGTGATCCGACAAATAAGTGGGATCTGACGCCATTTGCAGGCCAAGCTCGCCTTTGAAACCGTTTTTGAACGTCAACTTGCCGTTGGCAAATATGTAAGCCCGCAGCGTGTTGCTAGCCACGGTGTCATTGCTGATGCGCCCCACCGCGTTGAACTCGCCGTTAAAAAACCGCTTGCGGAAATCAAACTTGAGCGAGGCTGTTCCGCTGGAATAGACAAAAGGCGTTAACGTCACATCCGCATAATCGCCCAAGGTCACAAAGTAGGGCGCGTAAACGCCAAACCCGAGTTTGGACGAGTTGCTGATCCCCGGAACCAAAAAACCACTGGCCCGTTTCACGCTTGGGCCGGGAACTTTCAGACGGGGAATATAGGCGATCGGCACATTTCCGATCAGCAATTGGGCACGCTCAAAAAACAGCACCTTGCGCTCTTCGTCATGAATAATCCGGCGCGCACGGAACTGCCAAAGCGGTGTCGGATTGGCCACGGAGACGGTGCAGGTCGAAGCCGCCGCCATGAAAAGCTGATTATAGCGCCCCTTGCTGCGGATAATCTCGACCGCCGTTAGTTGTAATTGCTGGTTGAGCACCATGCGCGCGCTCTTGAGTATCCCGTCGCGCATATCGCCCGAAAGCTCGGCAAAGCTGGCAAGAATGGTCAGGTTATCCCCTTGTTTCAAACGCAGCGGTCCATCGGCGGTGATGCGGTCGTTTTGCTCGTCATAGGTGAGGGCGCTGGCTTCAAGCAAGCTGGTCCCATAGGTAATAACCACATTACCACTGGCTCGTAACACCCTGTAACCACTGGTATAAACAATTCTATCTGCCGAAAGCGTCGCCTTGGGCTGTTGCTGAGCGGACGCCAAATTTACCGACAGAAGCAGGGAACATAGCGCAGTCAGAAAACGAGCGAAGCATCGCGACATGCTAGCCGTCCTCCATGTGAAGGATCATGCCCAAGGCAAATAAGATCGCCGAAATAGGCGGACCCCACGCCGCCGCGGCCACGGGGATTGCGCCGTTTGAGCCAAGGATTTCGGCAAAATCCTGCAAGATAAATGCGCCAAGCCCGGCTAAAACCGTGAACAGAACCATCAGCCCAACCCGTCCCGCGCGCGCAGGGCGCATAGAAAAAGCCGCCCCGATAAGTACCATACCCACAAGCAGCAAGGGCAGGGCCAGCTCGATCTGGAAATGCACACGGTGGCGATTGGTCGAAAACCCCGAGCGATCCAACCGTTTGACAAAACCCGGAGTGTCCCAGATCGACACGGTATTTGGGTCGCCAAAACTGTTTAAAATCTGGTCGCTGGTCAAATCCGAGGGCAGGGTAAGCGAGTTAAACTCTTGCGCGGTTTTGTCAGGCACTTGGCCCGGCTCGTTGATTTTCCAAAACTTTCCCGGCCCCAATTTCCAAGAGCCGGGCGAAAGCACCGCGTATGCTGACTCGATCCGGCGCAAGGCAATCCCGGCACTCGAGAACTCGAAAAAAGTCACGCCGATCAATCTTGTCGCATTGTAATTGGCCTTCTGGGCAAAAATCACCGTTTGTCCTGACACGTTGGCTTGTCGTAACCATAACCCTTTTCTACTTAACGAAAAAGACGACAAGGTGCCACTTTTATATCGTCCGGTTTCGCTTTCAAACTGCCGCAGGGTTGCGGATGCCAGCGGGTTTAGGGCGACGACCCCGACTAGTCCAATTAAAAACGCCGTAATGACTGGGGCCAGCAGGCTTTTGAAGGCCGACATTCCGGCTGCGCGCGTGGCAACCAGTTCGCTATTTCGGCTCAGCCCCAGAAATAAAATCAGCGCGGCAAGCACTGAAATTATCGGGAAAAGCTGATAAACGCTGGTCGGGGCCTTTAACAGCGCCAATCTCAAGGTGTCCAGAACGTTGAGGTTAGCGTTTTGAAACTGGCCAAGAAGGCTCATCGCGTCGGTGATAACGGCCAAGGTGAAAAAGCCGCCAAGCAACGCCAAAAACCGCCACAGGAATTTTCGTGCGAGGTAGAGATTCAGGGTCATGATGGC
>CAYPUW010000348.1:0-2593 GCA_964413925.1 uncultured Rhodobacter sp.
TTATAGATGATATCGGAAAATCTCTGCTTAGGGCAACTTTACAGGCAGCCCTTTTGGGAACCGGTCCGCTTGGATCAATTCTGGGGGGTGGCCACGGCGGCTTACTGGGTAGTGTGGCAAAAGTGCTGTTTCCAAGCCGCGCACCCACACCGGCCCTTGCCGGTGGCGGGTTGCTCCACGGGCCGGGCTCGGGCACGTCCGACGATATTTTAATGTTCGGGTCATCCGGTGAATTCATGATGAACGCGAAGGCCACCAGTAAATACCGTCACCTTTTGGAAGTAATGAACGGCGGCGGTACAATTCCGGCCCTCGCAGCCGGTGGCCCTGTTACCCCGTCATATTCCAACGGCTCTCAAAGCCTATTTGATATGCGCCCGCAAATCACAATTGAAAACCACTCATCCGCCAATATCACCCAAGATCGTCAGGACAGCGTCGACAGCAGCGGTCGGCGAAAGACCAAGCTTGTTCTGGCCGATGCCGTCGGTGAGGCCCTGACAACGCCGGGTGGTGGTGCCAAACGTGCGATGCGCAAAAATTACGGCTTGCAACCAACCGGGGTGCAGCGATGACTTTGCCCATATGGCCCACATCTTTGCCCAAGCCGAACCGGCAGGGCTACCAGGCGCAAAGCCAAGACCCGCGTTTGCGCAAAAATAATGACACCGGCCCGACCGGCTACCGCCGACGCTGGTCGAGCGTGTCGAAGACTGTCGGCCTGATTATCGACGTTACGCGATCCGAAAAGGCGGTGTTCGATAATTTTCATGCGCAGACAACGGCATTCGGGACAAAACCTTTCTGGATGCCCGATCCGGTCACGGACGGTTGGCCGATGCTGGGTGCTGACGGCATTCCAATTCTAGCGGCAGACGGATCACCGCTTTTACTGTCGGCGAGATGGCTCTGTCTGTTTGGGCAATCCACACCGTCCGAAGCAGTCAAGGGGGTCAGGTTCATCATCAGTTTTTCTGTCGAGGTGATGCCATGAGGCGGGTATCACTGAATGCACGAATGGCTTTTGAGGATCAGTCAAGCGACGAGATCGAAGTGGCTTTGTTTTACATCACGCATCCTGATCTAGTAGAACCTGTACGGCTTTCCACGGATCCCACCGAGCGGATTTCGGAACAGCCTTTGATGTACGGCACGCGGTCAAACTGGCTTGGGTCGAACGCCGTGACGGAGCCGTTTTTGTTTTTGTTGGCCTCGGCCGAGTTTCCAAGCGATCTGGAAGATGCACCGGCATCGGCATCCATTATTCTTGAAAATGTGGACAATGATATTGCCGCCTTGCTGCGGTCATTTACCGACCGGCCGACCATTCACATGGCCGTGGTATTGGCCTCCAGCCCGGATTTGATTGAAGCCGAGTTTAAAGGTCTTAAGATTGTTTCATCCGACGGTAACGCGGGCGATGTTACATTGCAGATTTCGCGTGCACCGATTGAGGATGAAACGGTGCCGATGGATAGGTTCACCAAAGACAGATTTCCGGGGCTTTTCAGATGAGCTGGGCAAATGCATATATCGGTATTGCATCCGTGGACTTGGGCCGCACAATTTCGGGATGCGATTGCTGGGGCTTGGCAAGGCTGGTTTATGCAAACGAGTTGCAAATATCCCTGCCGTCATATGCGAATGGCTATGCGTGCTCTGATGAGCGGCAAGAGATTGCCGCGCTGATCAACGATGCCCGGGCAACAGGCCCCTGGTTAATCAGGCAGGGCTACGCACAGTGTTTTGATCTGTTGGTGTTCAGACAAGGCCGGTATCAATCGCATATTGCCATTGCGCTAAACGACAAAATGATGCTGCACGTTGCAGGTGAAGACCAGTCCAAGGTTGAGCGGTTTGATCAATCACGCTGGAAGACCAGATTGATCGGGGCATATCAGCACAAACAGATGGCCGCGCGGGTGCAATTATGACCCTCATTGCCGAGCCTAAAATATCCGTCATCACCGCGCCGTTTCTGGATCCGGGCCAAGGCCGGTCTGACATGACCTTCGCTGAAGGTCTGACAATATCTCAAATCGTCGAGCAAGCCTTGCCGGGGTTGTTTGTGGCAGATCGAAGCAAGCTGCGCGTGGTGCTGGTATCAGCCAAAGGCGTGGCCGTAATCGCGCATAAAAACTGGCATGTTGTGCGCCCCAACGCAGGCGTGCGTGTGGTTATCAGGGCTGTGCCCGGCAAGAACACTCTGCGAACCGTTTTGCTGGCCGTAGTGGCCATTGCCGCCATTCAGATCGCCCCGTTTCTGACTGCATCGTTCTTGCCCACGGCGGCCTTTTCCACATCTCTGACAACAACTCTGATCAGTGTCGGGATCAGTGCTATCGGGAGCCTGATCGTCAATGCGTTGATCCCGTTGCCGACGGCTTCATTGGGCACGCCTGGTCAAAGGCGAAATGTTTATTCCATCTCCAATTTTCGCAATGATGTGCGGCGCGACGAACCCATTCCCTATGTTCAGGGCCAACACAGATATGCCCCACCATATGCTGCCGGTAGCTATACAGAGATCGTCGGCGACAATCAGTATATTCGTGCCATGTTCTGTTTTGGGTACGGGCCATTGAAACTGGAT
>CAYPUW010000349.1:0-2557 GCA_964413925.1 uncultured Rhodobacter sp.
AGTTGTAGATTTTTTAACAGTATTATTTCAAGAGGTTAGCTGACCCTATAGGGGGCACCCACTATTGAGAGGCTAGCGATTGAATGCTGGTGATCCCGCTACCAAGGTTCGAGATCTGGCCGATGAGATCCTGCAACGGTCGGCCAAGACCGGCCCCCAGCGCAACTTTTTTGCGATTCCATTCGGCCTTAGCCGAGATCACCGACGTTATGCGCGCAACCCCGTTTTCGATCACAAAAATCGGCGAACCTGAGGCCCCGAAATTGACCTGACAGGACAAAACCAGCACCGACGGGTCGCGGCCAAGCACGCGGCAGGTCTCTTGCAAGGTTGGTGCGTTGGGGTGATCGGTGGCATAGCTGACGACCTCGACCGTCTCGCCGATTTTCGGGCGTTTTGCCCAGCCAAACGGGATAATACGCGCGTTTTTTATCGGACTTTCAAGCTCGATAAGCGCGATGTCCGTAGCAACCCGCTCTAGCCGTCGTTTATTATTATAGCGATAGTTTTTGTTGAGAACCACGCGTCGGGCTGCGCGCGTTGCCGCCGCCTGCCCATCACGAAACCCGGCCAGAAACTCGATATTTTTCAGTTCGACCCGCTTGCCGGTGCGCTTGTCAAACATGCAATGCGCCGCCGTCAGCACCAGATTTGGAGCTATCAACGCGCCAGTACAAAACCCGGTTCCAATCAGGTTGAGACGGCCCACAGCCTCCCATGCCTGCGTTTGCGTGGTCGCGCTCATGCCGAGTTTTTCGCTTGCATGCGCCCGGTCCGCAGTCGCCCACAACACCAACAGCAGCAGTATGAATTTGCGCATACTCTTCCCTCAAGTCTGCGCCCCCACAGACATTTCTAGCGAGGGGTGAGGCTATTTTGAGGCAAGAATGTGGGATTAGCGGTGTAAGTTAAGGCAATCTTGAGAATTTCACGCCATTATCGGTGCGAATCGGATAGAGCGCGTGGTTTTGGGCCACCACTCGCCCAATCCAACAGCTCGACGGTATGCAGGACCGGAACCTCGCTGCCGGAGCCGATCTGCACCATGCAGCCGATATTGCCAGTGGCAATGATGTCGGGCGCTGTGGCAGCGAGGGCAGTGATCTTGCGCGACTTGAGTTTGGCGGAAATCTCGGGTTGCAAGAGATTATAAGTGCCAGCAGAGCCGCAGCAAAGATGGGCGTCGGCTGGGGTAACGACGTCAAAACCTGCCTGCGCCAGCAGTTCGGCGGGAAGGGTTTTGATTTGCTGGCCGTGCTGTAAGGAGCAGGCGGAATGATAGGCGACGCGCAGGTTTTGGTTTGTGCCTTTGGGCAGGTCAAGCTCGGCGAGGAGTTCGGATATATCGCGGGTGAGGCTTGATATTATTGCGGCTTTGTCGGCCAATGGCGTGCTACGAAACATATGTCCATAGTCTTTAACGGTAGTGCCACAGCCCGAGGCATTGATGACGATGGCATCCAGCCCACCCGTCTCGATCTCGGCGCTCCATGCGTGGATGTTTTTGGCGGCTGTTTTGTGGCTGTCGGCGGTTTTGCCCATGTGATGGGTGAGCGCACCACAGCATCCTGCCCTTTTGGCGACGACCACTTCGCAGCCATGCCGGCGCAATATGCGGATGGTCGCGTCGTTAATATCGGTGTTGAGCGCTTTTTGCGCGCAACCCGTCATCAAGGCTATGCGTTTTTTGCGCGGTCCAATGGCGGTAAACACCTGCGCATCGTCATTGCGGCTGACGGGCGGGATGGATTTGGGGGCGAGGTCCAAAAGTACGCGCAGTTTTTTTGGCAACAAGCTTCTGAAGGGCCGCCCGATCCAGGCCCCGAGAATAGCAAGCCGAAACCGCTTGGGATAGGGGAGAATATTGGCGAGAACAAAGCGAATGAGGCGATCCATCATGGGACGTTTATAGGTGCGGTCGATATGAGCACGAGCGTGATCGACCAGATGCATATAGTGAACGCCCGACGGACAGGTGGTCATACAGGCAAGACACGATAGGCAACGATCAATATGTTTAACGGTGGTCGCATCGGCGTCGCGGCCTTGCTCAAGCATGTCCTTGATCAGATAAATCCGACCACGCGGACTGTCGAGCTCGTCGCCAAGTACCTGATATGTCGGGCAGGTCGCAGTGCAAAAACCACAGTGAACGCAGGCGCGCAATATCTCGTTCGCGCGTGCGATTTCGGGATCATCAAGCTGGGACTGGGTGAAGTTGGTCTGCATGTTCAGCGCCCCATCAGGCCGGGATTAAGAATTGCGTGCGGATCAAAGCGCGTGCGGATACCTTGAGAAAGATCGCGCAAAACCCCTGTTTGCGGCGCAAAAGTTCCAAGTTTGCGGCGCGTTTGGGGTGAGGCGCGCTCAATCCGTGCGTGACCGGGGATGTCTTTGAGCTTGGCGCGCAGATCAAACCCTTCGGGTACAAGCGCCCAAACCAGGCCGCCGCCCCAGTCATAAATCAGGTGCGTATCGCAAGCTTCGCGCAGTTTATTGCCTATTTTTGGGCCATCAGTCGGTTTAAGCGAGATGCGCCACACATCGCCGAGAGCCT
>CAYPUW010000350.1:0-2527 GCA_964413925.1 uncultured Rhodobacter sp.
ACGGCGCGCAAGTCGAAGTTTTTCGTCAAATCCCAGCACTGGAAAACGCGGTATTCGCACGACTCGGGGGCATCCACCGGAACATGTTTATCAACTCTCCGCGTCTACTTGACGATCAGATGCGGCTAAAATCCGCGCCGCATATCCGTTTTGCCGGGCAAGTCACCGGCGTTGAAGGCTATGTCGAAAGTGCCGCGATGGGCCTGTTGGCGGGGCGAATGGCTGCGGCGCAAGCGCTTGGGCGCGACTTGCCTCCACCAACAAACGAGACCGCGATGGGTGCGCTGGTTCATCATATTTCCGGCGGGGCCGATGCCAAAACGTTTCAACCAATGAACATCAATTTTGGCCTGTTCCCGCCGGTTGCCGACGCAAAAACTGGTCGTCGGGCGCGCAAGGAACGCTATAAGGCTTATACTGATCGCGCCAAACTGGAGTGGCAGAACTGGTTGAATGGCGGCGTGCGCTAAGTTCTCTGGCAACAAAGGGGGGAGGGCCTGAATGCGCGAACGATTTGCACCATCTCCAACTGGCTTGCTTCATTTGGGGCACGCATTCTCGGCACTGACCGCTTGGGATTGTGCCAATAACTCGAGTGCCGAATTCCTTTTGCGGATTGAAGACATTGATGTTCAGCGTTCACAACCCAAGTTTGAGGCGGCGATCATCGAAGATTTACACTGGCTAGGGATCGACTGGCGCGACGTGCCAGTCCGGCAATCAGAACGGTTTGGCCTCTATAACTTCTATCTTAACTTATTGATAAAACTTGATATTTGCTATCCTTGTCGCTGTAGCCGCCATGATATTCAAGAGGCTTCTCGCGCACCGCAGGAAACCTCGCCTGATCGCAGCGCGCCAAAATTGGTCTATCCGGGGACCTGCCAGCAACGCCTTATATGCGAAAGAGCCGCTGGGGATGCAGTGCGTTTACACATGACATCCGCGATTGATCGTCTCGGTGGCCATCATGAAATTGAAAAATTGGGGTATTGGGAGATAGGTGCCGGTCCCCAAAAATGGGTTCCCCTGCAGGCAGAAACCCTCTTGCACGACTTTGGCGATGTGGTTTTGGCGCGCAAAGATATCGGAACCTCATATCATTTGGCGGTGGTTGTCGATGATTTCGATCAGCAAATAACCCATGTTACACGTGGAGAGGACATGTCGTCGTCCACTATGATACATGTTTTACTGCAAGCTTTACTGGAATTTGCGACCCCGATCTATCGCCACCACAGGCTGATCCGCGACGAAAACGGCAAGCGCCTCGCCAAGCGTGACCATGCCAGAGCGCTTGCAACACTTCGCGCCGAAGGGGTCAGCGCGAAGGAAATTCGTGACCTTGTCAGGCTATGAAATAGGCGCGCTCAGCTCCACCTCAAAGCCCTGTCGCACACTGGTATAAAAGCACGATTTTCGATTGGTGTGGCACGCGGGACCAGTTTGCTCAACCATCAACAACAGGCAATCGCGATCACAATCAAACCGGAATTCTTTCAACACCTGAATATGCCCGCTAGTTTTGCCTTTTTCCCAGAATTCCGCGCGCGAGCGCGACCAGTAGGTCACCCGACGCGTGGATATTGTGCGCTCAATCGCCTCGGCATTCATCCACGCCATCATCAGAACTTGGCCGGTGTTGTGATCTTGAGCGATAGCTGGAACCAAACCATTTGCATCAAATTTCATTTTTTTTGGATCAAATTTTTTCGGCATGACGCTTGGTCCTTTTCAAAGCTGGATTGGCGTCCTATCTAATGCGAGGCGACCCACATGGAAAGGTACAGTCACAAATGCGCGGCGAACAGGATCTCGTTAAGCTCTATTCGGGCCGAATATTGGCGCTGGCGGCGAGCATTCCGTTAACCGAACGGCTTGCGGCCCCGCAAGCGACGTCGCGCAAACGCGCGCCTCTTTGCGGCTCGACCGTGACGGTTGATCTGGTGGTCGAGGACGGGAGAATCGTTGAGTTCGGTCAGGATGTGAAAGCCTGCGCTCTTGGTCAGGCCGCCGCATCCGTTATTGCTGCGAACGCGATTGGCCGAACTCTCGACGAGCTTTGCGCCACAAAAGCGCAGTTGCATGCCATGTTGAAGGGCACCGGACCGGCTCCATCGGCACCGTTTGAGCAGCTTGAAGTTCTCCTACCTGCACAAAACTATAAAAACCGCCACGCCTCGATAATGTTATCGATTGAAGCCACCGTTGAGGCCTTTGAGATGGCGACGAATGCCGCTTGTGTCTAAAAAAAAGCCGCAAATCCGAGATGGAAATGCGGCTTTAAGGTTCGAGTTCGAGAGCCTCATTTTGTGATCACAAAATGATCTACGCCAACAGGCAGGCAATACCCAGAGCGCGCGCATGTCAAAAAGGGGGACAGAAATGCACGTTTTGAGGCGGACGAACCCTTGGCGAAATCAAACTATCGCGGGCAAGCTCAAACCGACCAGCAGGACGATTACGATGGCGATGATACCAACTGCGTCTTCGATAACGGTTGATGGTGCGCGTGTGTAAATTCGAT
>CAYPUW010000351.1:0-2518 GCA_964413925.1 uncultured Rhodobacter sp.
ATATCGAAAAAGATACGGTTGATTTTCAGGACAATTACGACGGCAAGGATCAGGAACCCAGCGTTCTGCCTGCGCGCTATCCCAACATGCTGGTTAATGGCGCGGGCGGGATCGCGGTCGGCATGGCCACCAATATTCCGCCGCATAATCTGGGCGAAGTGATTGACGCCACGCTGGCGCTGATCGAAAATCCCGATCTTGAGGTCGAGGATCTGATGGGTTTTATCCCCGCACCCGATTTCCCCACTGGCGGGATTATTTTGGGTCGAAGTGGCGCGCGCAAAGCCTATCTTGAGGGGCGCCGCTCGGGGGTTATCCGCTCTAAAACCCGGGTCGAGGAAATTCGCCAAGACCGCTATGCCATTGTAATTGATGAAATTCCCTATCAGGTCAACAAGGCCACGATGATTGAGAAGATCGCCGAAGTGGCGCGCGATAAACGCATTGAGGGCATCGCCCATGTGCAAGACGAAAGCGACCGGATCGGCGTGCGCGTGGTGATTGAGCTTAAGCGTGACGCAACCCCCGAGGTGGTGCTAAACCAGCTTTTCCGTTTCACGCCGATGCAGACCTCGTTTGGCTGCAATATGTTGGCGCTGAACGGCGGGCGACCAGAGCAGCTTGATCTGAAAAAATTCCTGACCGCATTCATTGATTTTCGCGAGGAAGTCGTGGCGCGGCGCACGGCGTTTGAACTTAGAAAAGCGCGGGAACGCAGCCATATCCTGTGCGGTCTCGCCGTTGCCGTTAGCAATGTGGACGAGATTGTTGCCACAATTCGCGCCTCCAACGATCCGGCAGAAGCGCGTGAAAAGCTCAAGGCACGGCGTTGGCCCGCGCAAGATATCGCCGATTATATTCGTCTGATTGACGATCCCAGCCACACGGTGAACGAGGATGGGACTTATTATTTGTCCGAAACCCAAGCGCGTGCAATTTTGGAATTGCGCCTGCAACGCCTGACGGCGATGGGCGTCAAAGAGGTCACGGACGAGTTGCAAGAACTGGCGGGCAAGATCAAAAACTATCTGGCGATTTTGCATTCTCGCGAACGGATCATGTCGATCATTGGCGAGGAACTGGCCGAAATTCGCGAGATGTTTGCCGTGCCGAGGCGCTCTGAGATCGTCGAATATGCGGGTGATATGGACGACGAGGATCTGATCGAGCGCGAAGATATGGTCGTAACCATGACCAATTCGGGCTATATCAAGCGCACTATTCTGGACGAATATCGCGCCCAAAAACGGGGCGGTAAAGGTACGCAGGGCATGAACACCAAGGACGAGGATTTCGTCACCAACCTGTTTGTCGCCAACACCCACACGCCGCTTTTGTTCTTCACCACCGACGGTATTGTTTACAAATTGAAAACATGGCGGCTGCCACCGGGGGGGCGAAATGCCCGTGGCAAGGCAATTGTGAATATCCTGCCGATCCCACAAGGGGTCTCGATTGCGGCGATTATGCCGGTCGATGCGCCCGAGGAGGATTGGAACGATTTGCAAATCGTGTTTACCACATCCACGGGCGACGTGCGCCGAAATGCGCTGTCGGATTTCACCAATGTGATGCGCAATGGCAAGATCGCCATGAAGCTGCCCGAGGGTGTCAGTCTGGTAAATGCGCGCATCTGCAACGAGATGGACGACTTTCTTTTGACCACCAGTCTTGGTAAAGTCATCCGCTTTCCGGTAACGGCAGTGCGGGTGTTTAAGGGGCGGGATTCCACCGGGGTTCGCGGGATTAAGCTTGCGCCAGACGACAGGGTTGTGTCGATGGCAATCATTCGCCATGTGGACGCCACCCCTGATGAACGCGCCGCCTATTTCAAGATGCGCCGAGCAGACACGGGCGATGAGAGCAGTGAACTCGACGAGGTTGAAACCGATATTGCCCTGACCGACGAGCGTTATGCCGAACTTGGTGCGCTTGAACAGTGGATTTTGACCATCACGTCGCGCGGTTATGGTAAGCGGTCTTCGGCCCATGAATACCGGGTGGCCGGACGCGGCGGCCTTGGAATTGCGGCGGCAAATCTTGGGCGGCGCGGCGACAGTATCGTGGCCTCGTTCACGGTTGAAGACGAGGACCAGATCATGCTGGCAACCTCGACCGGCCAGTCAATCAGATGCCCCGTTAGCGGGATTTCCCGACAAGGACGAACCTCGTCCGGCGTTAAGGTTTTCAACACATCCAAGGGTGAAGAAGTGGTCTCGGTTGCGTGGATTGCCGAGCAGGGTGACGAGGAAAACGACGTGCTCGATGATGGCGTTGACAGACCTGATCCCACATTAGAGTAGCCCCAATTGTTTCTGTTTTCGCTACGGTGGCTCTCATTGCTTAAACACAATCACAGGGCGCACTTCCCTTAATTTGGCTGCATATTGTTCACATTTGCGCGAATTCCTTCCCTATTTTCGCCCAAATTCACGCCAATACTCACCATATCGGATGGTCGAGTTTCCTGTGGGGGCCTTTCTGTCATGAGATCAGTAACGGGAGGGACCGCCCCATG
>CAYPUW010000352.1:0-2510 GCA_964413925.1 uncultured Rhodobacter sp.
GCGCCCGGTTTCGGTGGTGGTATCGCGCGCACAACTACATTTGCGCCGTGACCTTCAGGGTAAAATTGACATCAGTATCGGCACCGGTGATGCGGCCTCGTTTTTGCCCGAGGGCGGAAGTGTTGCCGATATTCTGGCGGCGATAGAGGACATCTTTAACATTCCGGTGCTGTCGCGCCTGCAAACGGTGCAGACCCTTAATAGTACGATTACGCTTGATGACGCGACCTCCGGGCGCACATGGAAATTCAAAGATACGGCCTTTAGTTTTGCCAATAGCGCCAAGGATATTTCCGGTCAGGTAACGTTCAAGCTCGAAACCGTGGCCGGACCTCAAACGGGCCGCGCCACGCCCGAGGGTGCGGGTGATGCATCCGGTCAGGCGACGTTTTCGTGGCGCAAGGAGCGGGGCAAGCCAACTTCGGAGTTTTCGACCAGTTTTAGCGGGTTTAGAACCGAGGATGTGGCCGACCAGATGGTAGCTCTGGACTGGCTTCGGGTGTTGGACGCACCAATCGCTGGCTCGGTCTCGCTCAATATTGATGCACAGGGGAATTTTGGCCAGATGAGCGGGGTTCTGGACATCGGTGCGGGCAGTCTTCGCCAGACAATGGACCAGACGCCGACGCGGTTTTCCGGGGCCAAGGTCTATTTGTCTTATGATCAAACCCAAGAGAAGCTTTCTTTTGATCAGATAACTATCGACACTGCGGGCGCGCATATCATGGCAGAGGGGCATGCCTATCTCAGTGACCGCATTGATCGCTCTGTCGGTGCGATTATTGCCCAGTTGAAGTTCACCAAGGTTGAACTTAGCCCGCAGGGGATGTTTGCCAAACCGGTTAAATTCGATATGGGTGCGCTCGATATGCGGGTGCAATTGTCGCCGCTTAAGATCGATATCGGTCAAATGGTGCTGGTGGATAAAGAGACCAGCTATGTTCTGAAGGGCAGTCTCAGCGCCGGGCCAAAAGGTTGGAGTAGCGCGCTTGATCTGAGTGTCGCCAATTTATCGCAAAAACGTTTGATGGAGCTATGGCCGCTCAAGTATAAAACCAAAACCCGCGACTGGCTGCAGAAAAATGTTTTCGCTGGTGACATGTCCAATATCACGGCAGCCCTGCGCGGCAAACCCGGCAAAAACCCCGAGGTCACGCTTGGGTTTGATGTCTCGGGGTTGTCACTGAGGTTCATGCGCACCATGCCGCCGATTGAAGGGGGCAAGGGTTACGGCGTACTGGCCAATAACCAAATGACCATGGTGCTGCAACAAGGTGTGGTGACAGCACCCGATGGGGGCAAGATAAATCTGGCGGACTCGAGCATGGTCATCACCGATGTTCGCATTAAAAAAGCCCCCGCCGTGGTCAAGCTAAAGACCCAAAGCGCGATCCCGTCGCTATTGTCGCTGCTGGATCTGAAGCCGTTTCGCTTTATCTCTAAAAGTGGTACTTCAGTCGATATTGCCCAAGGAGCGGTTAAAACCACGGGCACCATAGAATTTCCGCTGTCAAACAAAGTCACCTTTGATCAGGTCACGCTGGCCATTAGCGGGGACATGCGGGGGGTAAGCTCGACCAAGCTGGTGAAGGGCAAAACCCTGACCGCAGATCAGCTTGACGCGTTTGTCGACAATTCCGGCCTGACCATTTCCGGTCGGGCGCAGTTGGGGGAATTGCCTGTTTCGGGCATCTGGACCCAGAATTTCGGCCCTGCGAATAAAGGTAAAAGCCGGTTTGAAGGACAGGTCGAGCTGTCGCAGAGGTTTCTCGACGAGTTTGATATCGCGCTGCCCAAAGGCTCGCTCAAAGGCACGGGAACCGGGCATGTCACGATTGATATTGCGCGCGGCAAGTCCCCGGCATTTACGTTGGTTTCCGATCTCAATCGCCTCGCGCTGGCGATAGAGCCGCTGGGCTGGAGCAAGCCTAAAAATGTTCGGGGGACGCTGAAGGTTGAAGGTAGTTTTGGCTCTCCGCCGAAAATCGACGTGCTGGACATCAAGACGCGCGGGCTGGAGGCCGAAGGCATGGTTCGCTTTAAGCCCAATGGCAAACTGGATGTGGTGCGCTTTACCAAGGTTGATATTGACGGCTGGATGAAGGCACCACTTGAAGTTCGCACCGACGAGAACGGAAACGCCGCATTCGCGCTGACGGGCGGCGTGATCGATTTTCGCAAAAGCAAGTTCGGCGATCTGAAAAGAGAAAAAGGGGCGGAGGGCAACAAGATCCGCGTCCGGCTGGGTCGCCTGATCCTCAGCTCTGGTCTGTCGTTGACCGATATTCAGGGCGATTTGACCAGCGCCAACGGGGTGACCGGCTCGTTCTCGGGCAAGGTTAATGGGCGCGCGCGGGTCGTCGGCACACTGGCGCCGCAAAATGGTGGCACAGCGGTGCGGTTTACCTCTAACAAGGCCGGCGAGGTTTTGCGCTCGGCGGGTGTGTTCTCGTCGGCTGTGGGCGGGCGCATGGATATGGTGCTGTTGCCGACCGGCGAAGAGGGAAAAT
>CAYPUW010000353.1:0-2506 GCA_964413925.1 uncultured Rhodobacter sp.
TACGAGATAGCTTCAGGTGACTGGAGTTCAGACGTGTGCTCTTCCGATCTGGCGGAATTATGGTATGGCGGGGCCAGAACCGCCAACCTTAACACCCGCGAAACGTCACTTGATCTTGACAGTTTTCCAAACGCGGTTGGGCATCCCTATCAGACACGGGCGATGGACAAGGCCGATATCCGCATGTTCCGCGCGTGGCACCGATTGGCCGCTTTGCGCGCTAAAAAGGCGGGGTTTGACGTGATTTACGTCTATGCAACGCACGGCTATCTACTGTCGAATTTCCTCTCATCTGCCACCAATACCCGTAGCGATGAATATGGCGGTTCCCTTGAGAACCGCACCCGGCTGGCGCGCGAGTTGATTGAGGAAACCAAAGAGGCGGTCGGCGATACCTGTGCTGTCGCGATCCGGTTTTCGGCCGATGAAACCACTGGGGAAGACGGCAAACCGCAGTTTGGCGAGCGCCGTGAAATGCTGGAATTACTTGGCGAGCTGCCGGACCTCTGGGACATAAATATAGCCGATTATAGCTATGAAATGGGGGTGTCGCGGTTTGTGAAAGAGGCGGCGCTTGAACCTTATATGAGTTTTGTAAAATCGGTGACCAGTAAACCCGTCGTGACCGTTGGCCGCTTTACCTCACCCGACACGATGGCCAGTCAACTGAGGCGTGGGATCACCGATTTTATCGGCGCGGCACGCCCATCGATTGCCGATCCCTATCTGCCAAATAAAATCAAGGAGGGGCAGCTTGAGGATATTCGCGAATGTATCGGCTGTAATGTTTGCTATTCCGGCGACAGTCTGGGGGTTCCGATCCGCTGCACACAAAACCCCACGATGGGAGAAGAGTGGCGCCGAGGCTGGCACCCCGAAAAGATCGCCCCAAAAGGCAAAAGCAACAAGGTTCTGGTGGTCGGCGCGGGACCGGCGGGCCTTGAGGCGGCGCGTGCCCTGGGGCAACGGGGCTATGAGGTGATGCTGGCTGAAGCAGGCCGCGACCTTGGCGGACGAGTCACCCGCGAGGCCACCATGCCGGGGGCCAGCGAATGGGTGCGTGTACGTGACTATCGTGTGCAACAGCTTGCCAAAATGGAAAATGTAGAGATTTTTCGTGAAAGTGCGTTAGTCGTTGACGATATTTTTGCGGTTGGGGCCGATCATGTGGCCATCGCCACCGGGGCCACATGGCGGCGCGACAATTTTAACGGCGCGGCCTATCAGCCGATCACAACAAAAGGGGGTGATCAACAACTGTTCACGCCCGACGACATCATGTCCGGACAATTGCCCACTGGGAGGGTGGTGATTTTTGACGGTGACAACTATTACATGGCCAGCTTGATGGCAGAACGATTACGGGCCGAAAACCTGCCGGTCACCTTTGTGACCGCGTCCGACAGCGTTTCGCAGTGGGCGGGCATGACCGATGAACGTTGGCGTATTCGCGCGCAGCTCCATGCAAAAGGGGTTGAGGTTATTACTGCGCATAACCTTCTGTCCTTTGACGGCGACACGGTCGCGCTCGCTTGCGCCTACTCAGCAAAACCACGCGACATTGCGGCCGATGCGCTGGTGCTTGTAAGTCAACGCAGGCCCAATGACGCACTTTATCACGATACTCTGGCACGAATGGGCGACGACACGCTATTCTCAATCCGCAGGATCGGCGATTGCAATGCACCCGCCCTGATTGCGGCGGCGGTGTTTGACGGCCACCGCTTCGCGCGCGAGCTTGATTGCAAGGCCGACACAGATAACCCGCTGAAACACGACCGCCTGTTCAGCCCGGATGTTGGTTAGGGCAGCAATATGGAAAAACGTGGGGCAGACGCGCGCTATCTAAAGACGCTTCTTTTGTATTTTGAAGAAGAAGTCATGGGCGAGGCTTATTTTCTCCAGTTGCTAGGGTCAGGACCCATTAATCCTACGGCAGCACAGCATGAAAAGCTGGTTTTGCTTGCAAAAGTTGAAAGTTTCGCAGCCGATGCCGTGCGACCGCTTATCAAAAAATACAATCTGACGCCACGCCCAGATGCCGAGCTGATCAAGATTGGCAAAGGTTGGGGCGCTCAGGAAAAACACCGGGGCTGGCCCGGTTTCGTTGCGGATATTGCTGAACGGTACCCCGCTTACATCACACAGTTTGAGAAGCTCGAACAGATGGCCCCCGCAAACGACCTCGCTGCACTCAGGGTGTTGACGAACCATGAAATTGCCGCAGTCAGATTTGCCGAGTGCGACAGGGCGTCATCTGCCGACAGCACGGCACCACTATTGAACTACCTGGCAGGGCGCATGCCATGAATGCTTGGATTCAAGTTTCAAGTGCAACAATTGAACTGAAGGCCGCGATTTCAGCGGCCATGAGGCCATCTTGAAACATCTGATCGAACATGGCGCGAATGACATCGCGGGGGTTTTCGCCCTGGTGTTCGAGTTGGAGATGCGGATCAAGCGCGAGTGCTTTCTCGGGGCGACCATTACAAACGGACAGCCAGCC
>CAYPUW010000354.1:0-2499 GCA_964413925.1 uncultured Rhodobacter sp.
GATGGATCATCCCATCGGGCGCGCTGAACGGCTGCGTTAACGTTTGACATATCCCCCCCAAAGTCACAGTCCCCCACGCCAAAATTCAGACCAAAATCTGGACCAAAATTTCGCGCGGGGGAAGTCCTGCTAGTATCCCGTCTTAATCCGCGTCCACATACGTGTCACGAATTTCTGCGTTTTCGCGTCATACGGGGTGGTGATATAAAGATTGCTGACGGTTTTCGCATCCGGGTAAATCGCCGTGTCGCCAATCACATCTTCGTTCAAGAACGCCTGCGACGCCTTGTTACCATTGGCGTAATAGACATAGTTGGAGGCGGCGGCCGCGACCTTGGCCTCGAGCATAAAGTTAATGAATTTCAGCGCACCTTCGGGATTTGGAGCATCTGCAGGGATCGCCAATTGATCAAACCACAACAACGAGCCTTCCTTGGGGATCGAATATTCGATTGTTACACCATTGTCGGCCTCGGCAGCGCGATCACGGGCTTGAAGAACGTCGCCCGACCAGCCAAACGCTACGCAAATTTCGCCGTTGGCCAGCGCGTTGATGTATTCTGAGCTGTGGAATTTTCGCACATAAGGGCGAACTGCCTGCAATATGGGCTCGGCCTTGGCAAGCACAGCCTTGTCTTTGCTGTCGGGATCTTCACCGAGATAGCGCAAAACCGCCGGGATCATCTCGGTCGGGGCGTCGAGAAAATGAACACCACATTTCGCGAGTTTTTCCATGTTTTTAGGGTCAAAAATCAGAGCGAGCGAGTTCACAGGAGCGTCGGGACCGAGGACTTCCTTGACTTTATCAACGTTGTAACCAATGCCTGTGGTTCCCCACATATAGTTAATGGAATAGGCATTCCCCGGATCGTAAATTGCCGTCTGCTTGGCAATATCGGACCACACATTTCCGATGTTGCTGAGCTTGCTTTTATCAAGTTTCTGAAAAACGCCAGCCGTGATCTGGCGTGACAAAAAAGAGCCTGATGGAACAACAACGTCATACCCGGTTGAGCCAGCCAAGAGTTTTGTTTCCAAAACCTCGTTTGAGTCAAACACGTCATAAATGACTTTGATGCCAGTCTTTTCAGTAAACTGACCTAGCAGCGCTTCGTCAATATAATCGGACCAGTTATAAACATGGATTTCCTCGCCAAATGCCGGCAAAGCCAGCAAAAGCGAGGCCGCGACCGCGCCAAGAGTAAGTTTTTGCGTTTTCATTTGAATCGTCTCCCTTTGGGGCGGCCCCTTTGACCGCCGAAATATTGCTACATAATTTGATCAAAAATGCTTCAAGTTGCAAGAACTATCACAAATTGCTAAAAGCAATCATGAGTAATTTTCAAGTTCCTCTCCCTGACCAAACTAAAGTCGACGCCTGTTACGCGCTGATTTTATACACAGTTTAGCATGATCTATGGAAAAACCAATGGACTCGATACCGCGAAAAATCCCCGCTCATGAAATGGTTTATCGCAGCATTCGCGATCAGATTCTTTATGGCGAGTTGACCCCCGGTGAGCCTGTAACCATTCAGGGGTTGGTTGAAAAACTTGGAACTTCCATGACCCCGGTGCGCGAGGCCATTCGCCGGCTTACCGCCGAAGGAGCGCTGGAGTTTCTGGGAAACCGTCGGGTTTGTGTCCCGCATATGGGGGAAAAGCGGTTTGCGGAACTGGTGTTTGCACGCCAGAATATTGAACCAAAATTGGCGGAACTGGCGTCGATCAACATGAACGGGCAATATGTTCACAAGCTCAAGGCGATCGACTTACAACTTGATGAGGCGATAGCTAAGGGCGATGTTCACGGATATATGCGCCACAATCACCGCTTTCATTTCGCCCTTTATGCTCAGTCCAACTCTCGAGTATTGCTGCCGATGGCTAAAACTCTTTGGCTACGGTATGGGCCGCTTTCACGCATCATTTGCGGGCAGACCGGAACCTGGAATCTAGCCGATCATCACGAAGAAGCGATGGCCAGCATTGTGCGACGCGATCATAAAGCCACAGCCAATGCCATACGCACCGATATTGAGCAAGGGTTTGAAATTGTGCGGACCAGCAAGGGGTGGTCGGATATTTGATCAAATCTGGTTGACCCTATAAAATTTGATCATATTATGCCGAAAGAACCGTAGTTGATCATTTGTAAACACGGGCTGTTACCATCTATATCCCAGAGGAGACTCGCCATGACCCATCTATTCAACCACTTGCCCACTGCTGATCTGCAGGCACTTGATGCAGCCCATCACCTGCATCCGTTTACCAACGGTGATGCCTTGAACAAAAAGGGTGCGCGGATAATCACACGGGCGAGTGGCTCTACTCTGACAGATTCTGACGGCAATGATTTTTTAGACGCCATGGCAGGCTTATGGTGTGTAAATATAGGCTACGGACGCAATGAGCTTGCCGAGGCTGCATCTAACCAGATGAAAGTATTGCCTTTTTACAATACTTTTTTCCAAACCTCGCACCCGCCAGTGGTAGA
>CAYPUW010000355.1:0-2489 GCA_964413925.1 uncultured Rhodobacter sp.
CGGCGCTTCATCAGCGATGCGCGCGTAAAAATCCCGCTTCACGTCCACCGGCCAGTGAAACAGGTTCGGGCCAAGGGTTAGTTTCGCTTCCATCAGTTCACCGCCAAGTCTTGGTTTTAAATGCGCCTTCAGTCTGTTTATGCCCTTCGGTCAGGGCCAAAAGATCGGCCAGCATTGGTGGGCGCTCATTCATCACATCATCGACCGCCGCGCGAAATGCGGTCACGACCTTGCGAACATAGGCGCGCGAACGCTGCCGCCCCTCAATCTTGAACGCATCCACCCCGGCGGTGATCAGGTCGGGCAAAAGTGCCGACAGGTTCAGGCTGATCGGCTCTTCAAACGCATAGTAACTGTCGTCGCGATGCGGCGCACGGTAGCGCCCTTTGCAGATCGTCGGATAGCCCGCCGTATCGGTGCAGGAAAAGCAATCAATGGTGAAATCCGCCAGTTTTGTCGTTGTCGAACCATCATCATCGCGAAGATATTGCACCTCGGCAGCGGGCGAACACACGCCGTCCATATTGGTCGAAAGCCCGGTCACATAGTTGGTCAAACTGCACCGCCCCTCGACCATCAGGCCGTGATTGCCAAAGATAAATGTCTCGATCTCGCATGGGATTTCGGTTTTGATCTGTTTGATTTCCGGCACAGTTAGAATACGCGGCAGAACCACGCGTTTGACCCCGAATTCGCGGCAATAATAGCGGATCGCCTCGGGACTGGAGGCAGCCGCCTGCACCGACAAATGCAGTCGAATGTCAGGATAAGTTCGTGCGATATAGTCAGCCACGCCAATATCGGCCACGATAAAGGCGTTGACCCCGAGGCGCGCGCCAAGATCAACCGCATCCTTCCAAAGATCAAATTTTCCCGCAGGCGGGTAGGTGTTGATCGCGAGCAAAACCTTGGTTCCGGCCACATGGGCACCGGCGACAGAGGTTTCCATCTCCTCAGGTGTGAAGTTCAGTCCGGGGAAATTGCGCGCATTGGTGGCGTTTTGAAAGCCGCAATAGACCGCGTCGGCTCCGGCCTCGACAGCCGTGCGCATGGCGGCAGGGGTGCCCGCCGGGCATACCAGTTCGGGAGCATTTTTCATAAATTGTCCTTAGATTTCTCATGTGCTCGTGCGCCTGCACGCCTGAGCGCCGACAAACTCGCGCGCCCCGGTGCGCCAAACATCCCGGCGACCCGCTCGGCGATTGATCCGTCCACATCATCAAGCGCATTGCGCAGACAAACCACCGCCTCAGTGTTGCCACTCACCTCTAGTTCGCGCGAAAAAAACAGCGCGTCGCCATCCTCGTCCGCATCCATCAGGCGCAACAAGTCCAGAAATTTTCCCGCGATCTTGGCGTCAAAACTAGGCGTGCTACGTCGCGAAACAGCCCGAAACATCAGGTTTTCCGGGTCCGGTCGTAGCAACAAACGAAACGGTATATTGATCGGGTCGATCAGATAAATCGCAGTTCGGTGCGGCCCCAAACGATTAAACATCCCCGGATTTTCCCGCGCGACACGCCGCACCACCCGCCTAAGCACCGGCTGCAGCAGGAACAATGGCAGCACAGGTGCGGGCAGGTTTGCAAGAAACCCCGACGGTGTTTTGGTATCGCGAGCGGCAAATTGTGTCATGCAATGACGCTATATGGTCCAAGGATGTGACGTATTGATTTAGGTCAATTAAAGTGGCCAGGCTTGGGTATTTTTGGCCCGAGCCGCCAGAAATTGAAATGGTTTAATCGTTAAAGGTGCCAGCCGGAAACGAGGGAGCGAGGGGTGGGGTGGGTGGTGGTGTTTCCGACTGGCAACCTAAACTGCTGCTTGCCCATCCATCATAGTCGTAAGGTCAAAAGTCGCGCAAGCAAATAGTCACCATAAGAAGAGTTATTATGCGAACAATTCTACCTAAAGTATTAACGCTTTGTTAGTGTTTGCCAGAAGGGCGCATCTGATACATGAGATGCGCCCTTTGGTTTTTCCAGCAACTTACCCGACCAGTTACCCGTCAGAAACTCAGCGAAATATCGCGGTGACCAGAGCCACATGCAGCTAAATACAGCGCCTGTTCACGGGTCAGTTTCTTTTGCATCCGAATGCCCAAGCTGCCCTTAATGGCGGCCTGATACGTGATCAGGCCTTGCTTCAAGCTTTCAGTAGCGGCCTTGCGCCAAATCAGTTGGGCATCATACTCGGCCAACGCTTTATCAAACTGTTTCAACGCCTTAGTGCGGTTGGTTTTCTTCGATCTGACCGCCTTTTTGGATTTTGACAAAGGCGAAGCAATCGCACGCGCGCCAGCAACCCGGTTGAACTTCTTGCTAAGAGCCTTCAGCGCCGCCTCAGCAGTCTTTGAATCGCCGGTTTCAACAACGGCGCGCAGGTCCCGAAGCCCTGCGCCCAGCGCTATGAACGCATCGGTCGAGTCGATGATATTGAGCATTTTAGTCGCCGCCCCATAAGAATTATCAGCCTGACGGCGATACGTC
>CAYPUW010000356.1:0-2474 GCA_964413925.1 uncultured Rhodobacter sp.
GGGTGGGGGGGGGGGCACATCCCGCCCCCCGCGCCACGACCCGACGGGTTTGGCGCTTCACGTCCGTCGGCAAAAGGCTGCCTTGCCCGGATCTACGGGCAAGGCGTTTTTGTGGTTACTCATCGTTTCAGGCCCAGATCAAGCGCCGCCTGCCAATCACTTGGCAAACATCGGGTCTTGGATTTTCAGCTTGCCAGAGATGATGTCGGCAGCAACGGCGCGAACCTTGGCCACGACCTTAGGCTCTTGGGCAACGAGGCACTCGCTGGCGGCCAGAACCGCGTCAGAGCTGGTCGAGAGCGAGCCCATGCCGCCTTCTTTCAGCCCGTATGACACGATCGGCGCATTGTCGCCTTTGAGAATGCCGGCAATGGACTGCAAAATCACCGCGTCCACATATTTCAGCGTGTTGTCATAGATCGCGCCCTTGGCGTTGGGGCATTGGTTAACGTCAACCGACAGCACCTTGAAACCAGCCTCGGTTGCGCCCTCGAAAATCCCGAAATCACCGCCAGCGGTAACCGCAAAGATCACGTCGGTGCCATCGGCATTGAGCGCCAGCGCCTGCTCTTTGGCCCGAACCGGATCGGCGAAGGGGTTAGAGCCACCAACCCAGCGCACGTTGATCTTCACGTCAGGATTAACGCTTTTGGCCCCCATGGCGAACCCGTCCGTATAGCGATGCAGGAACGGAATATCGAGCGCGCTGACCACGCCGACCTTGCCGGTTTTGGTGTTCATCCCAGCGATAACGCCCATCAGATAGGATGGCTCGTATTCACGAAAAACCGCGCAGCTTACATTGGCGGGGCGGTCCTTGAAAATGCACTGATCGACGATCAGAAACTTGGTGTCAGGCGCAGTTGGCGCAACCTCGGCCAAAATATCATTGAATTCAAAGCCAAGCACGACCACGATGTCGGCCCCTTCATTAACGGCAGCGTTAACGTTTTCCAACCGCGACTGGGGCGAGTCACTTTCAAAGGTTTTAACCTCAGCCCCGAATTTCTTGCCCGCAGCCTCGATCCCGGTTTTGCCCATCTTCAAAAACGCGTTAACCCCGATGGCATCGGGCGAAACATAGATAAATTTGAGCTGTTTGGCCATCGCGGCACCGCTTGTCAGGGCCAGCGACAGGCTGGCCGCTCCCAAGAGGCGCATGGCCCATTTCCCTTGTAACAATGTTTTCATGATACTCTCCCGTTGTTTTTTGCAGCAAATACAGGCCGGCGCGCGCCTGTCCCTCCAACGCGTAAACTCGGCTGATTTGACAATAGTCGGGCGCTATGTATTTTGTCAAGTTAACGGCCCTTGCGGCCATCGCCAGCGATTTGGAACATGCCATGAGCAACCCAGAACTGACCCGGATCAAGGCCGCCGGTGGAGCGGAGTTCTTCACGCGTGAGCGCTGCTATATCACCGAAATCCTCAATCACCCCGACAGCCCCAACCTCTCGCTCGCCCGCTGCCGCGTCTTGGCTGGCGTCACCTCCGAATTGCATCAGCTCATCGAAACGGGCGAAGTTTATGTGATCGAGCAGGGCCAAGGCGTGATGGATGACGGCAGTTCGACACCGATCAAACTTGGTGCAGGCGACAGCCTTTCCATCCCACCGGGGCACAAACAGCGCATCCAAAATACCGGAGCTGAGGACTTGGTATTCACGGTAATCTGCACGCCCCGGTTCGTTCCAAGCTGCTATCAAGGCTTGGAAGAGGACGAAATCTAGTGGATCGAACGCGACATTTGAGTCCCTCCGCAGGTGCGGGTTTTTCCGTGTAACCAACTCTAATGTCGTGATAATTTGATCCACTAGTCTCCCGACGCAAGTTTTAGCCCGACCTAAACCAGCAGGGCTTTGCGTAACATGTTGAGCGCCATCACCATAATGAAAAACGCAAATATCCTCTTCAGGGGCTTTGGGTTCATGGAATGGGCGAGTTTCACGCCAATCGGCGCGGTCAGCAGCGTCATCGAAATCACGGTGACAAACGCCACTATATTGACCTGCCCGATCATAAACGGCGGCCTACCCTCAACCGGGGTGCCAGTCATGAGAAATCCAATCACGGAGGGGGCCGCGATAATCACCCCGAACCCGGCAGAGGTTGCAACCGCGCGGTGAATTGGCACGGAGTAAAGGCTCATCAGCGGCACCCCGAACGACCCACCTCCGATGCCCATAAGCACCGATAAAAACCCGATTGTCGGCGAGACCACACCGCGTGCAATCCCTGCGGGCATAGCCTTTCCCAATCGCCACTCTGGACGCCCAAACGCGAGATAAAGCCCTATTATCAAACCGATGACCCCAAACACCATCATCAAAAACTCGGATCGTAAACCCTTGGTCGCCAGCATCCCGGCGACTGCCCCAAGCCCAATACCGACCGACCAGCGTTTCAATATCTCCCAGTCCACAGCCCCTTTTTTGTGGTGGCTCAGCACGGAACGCATCGAGGTGAATACGATG
>CAYPUW010000357.1:0-2449 GCA_964413925.1 uncultured Rhodobacter sp.
CCCGCCGATTTATTGGTTAACTGACAGGTGGAGCTTACCTTTTTGTTATAGGTGTATGCACCGACATAAAGCCCGGACAAAACGGTGAGGGTCGCATAGAGATAGTTTTGCGGGGTGTAGAAGTAGAAAAACTGAAACCAGTTTGACACACTGCCCAACGGAATCGACGGCCACAGAAAAACAGCCACCATGGTCGTGATCGCCGCTGCCGCTGGCCAGCCATGACGCCACAGTCTGATTATCAACAGATCACCCATTGGTCAGTTCTCCTTAACGAAACGACGGATTAACGCGAGATAAGTGTCATCCGCCATTCGGAAATCCTGATTGAGCAGAACGCCATTGCGATCCAGCAGATATTTGGAGTCCAGATACTGAAGGCCGATTTTCGTGGATAGGGGATTTGATTGATCGTCAAATGCAACCTGCCAGTCGGGATTTGCAAATTTTTTCTTCCAGCCCAGCAGATCATTTTTGTTTTCGCGCGGATCGACAAAAATGACTAAAACCTTAAACGCATTCCCGCCAAGCTCGTTATCAAGTTTCACGACCTCTTTCGCACCGATCTGGCACGGAACGCACCAGCTGGTCGTGAACCAGACCAGTGAGGGTTTGCCCGACAGCGTCGCGACAGAAGCCCCGACCCCATCAACATCACTCAGGCTGAATTTCGGAAATGGCTTACCATCCACCAGCTTGACCGTATCCGGCTCAACCGGCTTGGTTAAGGACGCAAACTTTTCGGGGCTGTTGTTCACATAGGTTTTTATGTAGCGAATGACCGCATCGCGATCGACTGTATCAAGTTTCATCATCCGGCCCCAGGAAACGATGGCAATCGGACTGTCGTTTTCAGCCCGCGGGGACATGAGAACCGCATTTGGGTAGAGCGCGGCGATCTGTCTGAGTTGTTTGATCTGCGCCAAGTCAAGATCCGGTCTGTAAGTGATCCATATCCCCCCGTGCTCGAGGTTGTGAACAGCCCCCTGATCAATAATTTTCTGTCCAAACACACCCCACGGGCGCTGTGTCGCGTAGTGCGCACCCGAGGTGGGCGGGTTCGAATTGTAAGTGACCGGCTCTCCCTGCTGGATATGGCCTTGCCCCAATATTTTATAGGTCTCGGTCTGTAGGTTACTTGGCGCAACTGCGGTCGATTGTGGAGATATCCCGCGATCATCGTTTGGTTGAAACAGCACCCACGTTGTGAAAAAAACCGCGATCAAAGCCGCAGCCGCCGTGACTACCACGGCTGGTATTATTCTCAATTTCATTTTTCTTCCCCGGAGTTTTGATAAGTGATTTTGGGTTGACCAGTGCCAGCACGCTGCGGAATATACGCCTCGTTTGTGCTTGTAAAAACCATATGAGGTTCAGGTCCGTTCACGGCGTCAGTATTCCCGCACCAAAAACATAGACTGCCAGAGCAACCGGCGAGACTGCGACCGTGATCGTAAGAAGTGTGACGGTTGGTGAGAAGGTACGACTGAGACCGGCCATCAGGGCGATGCCACCTCCACCGCCTATCAGCGCATTCCCCGGAACGTTCAGTGCGACAGCAATGGCGATGTAGCGATACCGCACAAGACCGGGTCCGATCCATGTCGGCAACCGTTCCTGAACCAGCGGCAGCCTCTCGTTTTGATCGAGTCGTTCGATTCTCTGCATAAACGCGCAAGTGCGCCGCAAACCGATACTGTCAAGCAGCCGACACATGCCGGATATCGGTACAAACCGCCCCACAAGGAAACTCGCCGAGAGGCCTATGATCGTTGCCAGATACACGTATGGCGCGACTGGCGCACCAAGGGTTATCAACAGAAACAGCCCAATCTCCGCTCCGGGAACGAAGGGGATCGCGATCAGGATTGCATAGAGAATCAGGATGAGCACAAGCATTTCGGTCGTTGCCGTCTGGATTTCTGCACTGCCCGATGTTTGAACGTAAGCAAGCATTCGGTTGGCCGCCAGATTCGTGCCGACGGCAACCGAAATCAAAAACACGAGCCAGAGCAAAACCCGAATTCGTGGCCTTGCGCCCTCTTGGCAAACACGCCGGATACCGGCGGGAGCCGTGCCACCTTTGGGAATTAATGTTGTCGGTCGCAGAGCCATTTTGTGCTTTCGCAAGTAAGCGTCGTGGTTGCATACGGTCTGTACCTAATACGGGGTCAAGATATTTTTTCCCCGCGTCATACGCAAAACCTTGAAACCAAAGCGACAAGGTGAGCGCGCCTAACCAAGCTAGGGTCAGGACCCGTTAATCCATCTGGCCATCCGCAATTTTGAACGCAAAGACAGGTGTGTCAGAGAATGGCCTCTCAACGATGCTAGCATCGCCTGTCGGCTGACAGGTTGCAGCAAGAAACCAATTCGTTTCCTATACCCCGAACAGTTCAACAGATGGCCCGTCCAAACCGCATGGCCAAACCGCATGGCCAAACCGCAT
>CAYPUW010000358.1:0-2441 GCA_964413925.1 uncultured Rhodobacter sp.
GGTATTCAGGCGTTTGAACCTGTGCTGATCGAGGGCAAAGCGATCCAGCTTCACCCGCTGGTTTGCTCGGCTTTCAACGCCGACTTTGACGGCGACCAAATGGCGGTTCACGTCCCCCTCAGCCTTGAGGCTCAGCTTGAGGCGCGGGTGTTGATGATGTCCACCAACAACGTGCTTTCACCCGCCAACGGCAAGCCGATCATCGTGCCATCACAGGACATGATCCTTGGCATTTATTACGTCACGCTGGCGCGCAAAGGTCAGATTGGCGAAGGCATGGTGTTTGGCTCTCTGCAAGAGGTCGATCACGCGCTTAATGCCGGTGTCGTGCATCTGCACACCAAAATCACCTGCCGGGTGAAACAGGTCGATGAAGAAGGCAACATCATCTATCCACGGTTTGAAACCACACCGGGTCGTGTGCGTTTGGGGGCCTTGCTGCCTTTGAACCACAAGGCTCCGTTTGACATTATGAACCGTTTGCTGCGCAAGAAAGAAGTGGCCGAGATTATCGACACGGTTTACCGTTATTGCGGCCAGAAAGAGAGCGTGATTTTCTGCGATCAGGTTATGCGGCTTGGCTTTCGCGAAGCGTTCAAAGCCGGGATTTCGTTTGGCAAGGACGACATGGTTATCCCCGACAGCAAGTGGACCGTGGTTAACGGCACCCGCGAGCAGGTCAAGGAATTCGAGCAACAATATATGGACGGTCTGATCACTCAGGGCGAGAAATATAACAAAGTTGTCGATGCTTGGTCCACCTGTTCGGACGTTGTCGCCGAGGCGATGATGGGCGAGATGTCGGCGATGAAATACGACGACGAAGGTGGCGAGCTTGAGCCAAACAGCGTCTACATGATGGCCCACTCCGGCGCGCGTGGCTCGCCTGCGCAGATGAAACAGCTTGGCGGCATGCGTGGTCTGATGGCCAAGCCATCCGGCGAGATCATCGAAACACCGATTGTGTCGAACTTTAAGGAAGGTCTGACCGTTCTTGAATATTTCAACTCAACCCACGGCGCGCGTAAAGGTCTGGCCGATACGGCGCTGAAGACCGCCAACTCGGGCTATCTTACGCGTCGTCTGGTGGATGTGGCGCAGGACTGCATCGTGCGCATGGATGATTGCGGTACTGAGCGGCGGATCACGGCCAGTGCGGCGGTTAATGACGGTCAGGTTGTGGCCTCTTTGTCAGAGCGTATTCTTGGCCGGGTTGCTGGCGAAGATGTGCTTCGCCCCGGCACCGAAGAAGTGCTTTGCGCCGAGGGTGAGCTGATCGACGAGCGCGTGGCCGACATGATCGAGGCCGCTGGCGTTCAGTCGTTCCTGATGCGCAGCCCGCTTACTTGCGAAGCCGAAGAAGGGGTTTGCGCCCAGTGCTACGGACGCGATCTTGCGCGCGGTACACGGGTCAATCAGGGCGAAGCCGTGGGCATTATCGCGGCCCAGTCCATCGGCGAGCCGGGCACTCAGCTGACCATGCGGACCTTCCACATTGGCGGCATTGCCCAAGGTGGTCAGCAGTCGTTCCAAGAGGCCTCCCATGACGGTAAAGTTGTGTTCAGGGGCGAAAACACCCTGACTAATGTCGGTGGCGATGTGATCGTAATGGCACGGAATATGGAACTGGTGGTCGAGGATACCACCGGCACCGAACTGGCCTCGCATAAAATGGGTTACGGCACTCGCTTGCTGGTCAAATCCGGGGCGAAAATCAAACGAGGCGACAAGCTGTTTGAATGGGATCCCTATACTTTGCCGATTATCGCAAGCATGGGCGGCGTGGCGAAATTCGCCGATCTGACCGCAGGTATTTCCCTGCGCGATGAAACCGACGAGGCCACTGGCATCAGCCAGAAAATCGTCACCGACTGGCGCGCAGCCCCCAAAGGCAACGAGCTGAAACCCGAGATCATCGTCATGGATCCGGCAACGGGCGAACCTGTACGCCAGAAAAACGGCAACCCGGAAAACCATGCGATGTCGGTCGACGCAATTTTGTCGGTCGAGGATGGCCAAGAAGTCAATCCGGGCGACGTTCTGGCGCGTATTCCGCGCGAGGGTGCCAAGACCAAGGACATCACCGGTGGTCTGCCGCGTGTGGCCGAACTGTTTGAGGCACGTCGTCCCAAAGACCATGCGATCATCGCCGAAATTGACGGCTATGTGCGCTATGGGCGTGACTATAAAAACAAGCGCCGCATCTCGATCGAGCCTGCTGACGAGAACCTTGAGCCGGTCGAATACATGGTGCCAAAGGGCAAGCATATTCCGGTTCAGGAAGGTGATTTCATCCAAAAGGGTGAATATATCATGGACGGCAATCCCGCCCCCCATGACATCTTGCACATCCTTGGCGTCGAGGCCTTGGCTGACTATATGATCAACGAGGTTCAGGACGTTTACCGTTTGCAAGGCGTTAAGATCAACGACAAGCATAT
>CAYPUW010000359.1:0-2432 GCA_964413925.1 uncultured Rhodobacter sp.
ATCTGTGAAAAACTTCCCTATCTTTCCACGGTCACCCTTTCTATCCATATTTCAGCCGGCTCAAGAGATGAAACGAAGCGGTTATCGGGTATGCTCCATTTTCTGGTGCATCTTTCACATAGGCATAGTAGCATTGCAAAAAAGTTAATTGGGGGCAAATATGGGCAGGCCTTCGGCGGGTATTCTGTTTGGTTTTCTGGTGGCGGTGCTTTTGGCACAGTCTGGGTTGCTGTTTGGCAAAGGCGTGTTGCTGATTGATCAGCACGAGGGCGACGCGCTGCATGTCATTCAGATTGCGCTGCGAATGGGCGCGGGGCAATGGCCGCATCTTGATTTCACCACGCCAATTGGGGTTTTGGCTTTTGCGCCGATTTCATGGCTTCTGTCTATGGGGGCCGGGATTGGTCATGCGATCATGGGCGGCATGGTTTTGGTCGCGCTGGTGATGCTTCCGGCGATCTGGTGGGTTGCTTATTCGCGACTGTCGGGGGTGATGGCCTATCTGTTTGGGACCAGTTTGATCGTTATGATAACGGCGCTGGTTTATGGCGGAGCGGTGCAGGTATCGTCGATTTCTATGTATTATAATCGCTGGGCGTGGGCGGTTGCGTTCTTGATTGTTACGTTGGTTATGTTGCCTAGTAAAAAGCCGGTCGAGGTCGCGGATGGGGTGATAATCGGACTCGGTTTGGGGTTCCTCTTACTGTCCAAAATCACTTTTTTTGCCGCGTTTTTTCCGGGAATATTACTGGCCCTGTTGCTGCGACGAAGCTGGACTGCGTTGGCCGTCGCATTCATATCGGGCTTGATTGTGGTTGGCGTGATGACCTTAGTTGGCGGGGTCGATTTTTGGTTTGCCTATTTGGGCGACTTGCGCCTCGTGGCTGGCTCGGGAATTCGCCCGCAACCCAGCGACTCGCTGATTGCGCTACTGATTGGGCCGTCGTTTCTGGCGGCAAATCTTAGCTTGCTGGCGGCGATTATCTTGCTTCGACAAGGCGGGCGCACCGTCGAGGGGGTGTTGCTGCTGATATTTGCGCCCGCCTTTATATATGTGACCTATCAGAATTGGGGGAACGACCCTAAATGGCTGTTACTACTGGTATTTATTCTATTTTCCCTGCGTCCTGATCGACATATCACCAACGGGTTTGGGTGGGATGTCGGGCGCTCTATGGGGGTGGTTGGTCTGGTCGCGCTGGCCTTGATCTTTCCGTCGGTGGTGAATATTGCCTTTGCCGATCTGCGTCATGCAAAAATGTCTCAAGACGGGTTTTTTCAGGTTCTGCCGGGACGTGTTAATAGCGATTTGGCTATGAAAACCGCGCGGATGTACGCGCCCGAGGAGAGGTCAACCTTCCAGTTATCGGACCCGAAAATCGCTAAACTTGTTGCCAAGGCTGCCCCTCAGGAGCCAGATAAGTTGTTTGGCCAGCCGCTAAAATCCTGCCGCTTGCAAATGGGGTTGGTCGGCGTGTTGCACCAAATGGCGCGCGACCTTGAAAACATTCCCGGCACGCGTGGAAAAACGGTTTTTACCGCCGACACATTCTCTAATCTCTGGCTTTTTGGAACAACCGAACCGCTGCTTGGCGGCGCACCTTGGTATTATGGTGGTGATGCGGGTATGTCCAAGGCTGACTTTATTTTAGTGCCGCTTTGTCCGGTCACGCCGCGCGCGCGCACGCTGGTTTTGCAGGAAATCGCCGCTCAAAAAGACTTGAAACTGGAGGAAGTGACGCGCAACGATCTGTTCGTTCTGCTTCGCCGCTTGCCCGATTAACCAGCCAGTAAACCGGCAACGAGATAAGTGATCAGGGTGCCCGAAAGCGCAAGTCCCATAGGGAAATCTTTCCCGGCACTCCATGATTTCCAGTCAGGCGTTTGCGATCTTATGGCGGGAATACGAGCCGCTATTTTATGAATTATCAATGCTGACAGCAGCATGATTGCAAAGAGAATTAACACAATACGCAGGTCTGAAAATGCAACAAACGGTGCAATGGCCGCGGCGTATTTCGCATCACCCCCGCCTACAAGGCCAAGATTGCTGGCGACGAACCCGATGGCCAGCACGACCACCAGATGCAAAAGACGCCACAGCCATGTCTCGAAAGGCAGGGCGATCAGGCCAAAGACCACGAAAACTCCTGCCAATATCAACACGGCCCTGTTGGTGATTTTCATGAATTTGAGGTCGCTATAAGCGATCCATAACGCAACCGGCAGCGCCGGTGGCAACAGCCAGATCGCTTGCTGAGCGGTAATATCCATATGTGCTTCCTGAGCTATCCTGCGCTTAAATCTCTAAAGCGCATTATGAGTTGTTCAGTGCCGCCAATGTGCGCACGGCGGCGTCAAAATATCTCGGAGACGTGTCGATTGCGTCGGCCAATAATCCCCGCGCGATATCAGTATCGCCCTGTTTGATC
>CAYPUW010000360.1:0-2418 GCA_964413925.1 uncultured Rhodobacter sp.
GAATTGTCGCCGAATTGACGGGGCGGCAAAGGAAAATGCGGTGTCAAAATCATCTTTCAGAAAGGCTTGAAATTGGCTTGTTATTGCGCGTTCTATCTCAAGGCTACGTGGTTCCGCCGCAAGCGACGGGGATGCCAGTCCTAGTGCCAGGACCAGTGCAAGAATATGTTTCATGGCTTCGTCCTCCTGCTAGACAGGTAAGGAGAAATGCCATCCGCTCAAATCACAGTTTCGAGCGGATTAAGTGTCTAAAAACGCGCCAGACAAGCCTTTTTCGATCAAATCAACCGTCTCGGGCAGGCCATAAAGCGCGATAAATCCGCCAAAGCGCGGGCCTTGGGACGCGCCCAGCAAAACCTCGTAAATAGCTTTGAACCAGTCACGCAGCGGCTCAAACCCGTGGTCTTTTCCAACCGCGAATACCAAGGATTGCAACCCCTCGGCGCTGGTGTCGCCATCATAGGCCAACAGACGGTTTCTCAGATCGCCAAGTGCGGCGGCTTCTAAATCTGAGGCCGCACGGTAGGTCTTGGTCGGCTTGACAAAATCATGGAAATACCTGACCGCATGCGCCGCCGCAGCGTCCAGCCCCGGATGGGTCGCAGGCGTCGCGTCAGGCGCATATTTGTTGATAAATCCCCACATTTGCGCCGGCGTTTCCGCACTGGAGGCCGACGCCAGATTGAGCAGCATCGAGAACGGTACCACCATGTCGCTGAGCGGAGGCTGGCCATTATGAATATGCCAGACCGGATTGTTGAGCTGCGCCTTAAGCTCTTGGCCCGGATAGGCGCGCAACTGCTGATGATACTCGTCAACCGCCTTGGGGATCACGTCAAAATGCAGCCGCTTGGCCGATCTGGGCTTTTGATACATGAAATAAGACAGGCTTTCGGCGCTGGCATAGGTCAGCCATTGATCAATTGAAATGCCGTTACCCGAGGATTTGGAGATTTTCTCGCCGTTTTCATCCAAAAACATCTCATAGACAAAATGCTCAGGCGCGCGACCGCCCAGAATACGACAAATCTTGTCATATATATGGGTGTTGGTGGAATGGTCCTTGCCATACATCTCGAAATCCACATCGAGCGCGGCCCATCTCGCACCAAAGTCGGGTTTCCATTGCAGCTTGACCTGCCCGCCGGTGACACTCAGCGTGGTCTCCTCGCCATCATCATCAAAGGTGATCGTGCCATCGCTCGCGTTAACAGACTTCATCGGCACATAAAGTACGCGACCGGATTTGGGCGAGATCGGCAGAAAGCACGAATAGGTCGCCCGCCGCTCTTGGCGCAGGGATTTCAGCATCACCTCCATGATCTCGTCGTATTTCTCAACGCAACGCAGCAAAACCTCGTCAAACTGGCCCGAGCGGTAAAATACCGAGGACGAATAAAATTCGTAGTCAAACCCAAACGTGTCCAGAAACCGCCGCAGCATGGCATTATTATGGTCGCCAAAGCTGTCATATTCCTCAAACGGGTCAGGCACCACAGACAGGGGACGTTGTAGATGCTCTTGCAAGCGCTCGGGGTTTGGCACGTTGCCGGGGACTTTGCGCATCCCGTCCAGATCGTCGGAAAAGCTGATCAGCTTGGTGGGAATATCACTCATGGCCTCAAATGCACGCCGCACCATGGTGGTTCGCGCAACCTCGCCAAAGGTACCAATATGCGGCAAGCCAGAGGGACCATAGCCGGTTTCAAACAGCACATAGCCCTTTTGCGGGCCCGATTTTGCATAGCGTTTCACCAGCTTGCGCGCCTCTTCAAACGGCCAAGCTTTTGATTTCAGTGCGGCGTCGCGCAAGTCGGACATCTTGAAGTTCCAATCAATTTCGGAAATTTACCCCAACAAAGGGGCGGCTGCGCGAGCTTCCTATTGCTCCCGACCGTCTTCGTCAATATTCTGCACCCCAAATCCCTCGATCCCCTAATCAAAGAGGCCATGTTTTGAGCAATCCCAAAAATTTCACTCCATTGATGACCGCGCAGGATGCGTTGGTTGCGATTATGGTCGCAGTTTCTGTGTCTGACGAAAACATCAAGACGTCCGAGCTTGTTACCATCGAACGCATCGTCAACCATTTGCCGGTTTTTGCCGATTACGACGCCGACCGGATTAAAACCACATCGCAGGTGGTTTTTGAGCTGTTTGAGGAAGAGGACGGTATCGACGCCTTGTTCGGCCTCGTGCGCGACGCGCTGCCGAAGCATTTATTCGAGACCGCCTACGCGCTGGCTTGCGATGTGGCAGCTGCCGACGGATTGCTGCGCGAAACCGAGCTGCGGTTTTTGGAAGAAATCCGCTATGAGCTTAATATCGACCGTCTGCACGGTGCTGCGATTGAACGCGGCGCGCGCGCACGGCATCTGACGGCTAAAAACACGGCCAGAAACACCGCCTAAAACGTCC
>CAYPUW010000361.1:0-2389 GCA_964413925.1 uncultured Rhodobacter sp.
ACGCGGGTCGCGCCGCCGTCTTCTGGATCAACCATTGCGAGGTTGGACAACTGGATCGCCATCTCTTGCGGGATGCGGCCACCTTGGTTTGCCTGACTTTGCTTGGTATGCCGGATCGCCATATTGACGCCGGAAACCTTGGCTTTGCCGGATTTGGGATCAACGGAGGTAATCTCACCTTCGCGACCTTTATCCTTGCCAGTCAGAACGATGACGGTGTCACCTTTTTTCAACTTAGCTGCCATCGTCAGAGCACCTCCGGTGCCAGCGAGATGATCTTCATGAAGTTTTTCGCGCGAAGTTCGCGAACCACCGGGCCGAAGATACGTGTGCCAACCGGCTCACCTGCTGTGTTGAGGATAACAGCGGCGTTTCTATCGAAACGAATAGCTGTGCCGTCTGTCCGACGGACTTCTTTGGCAGTACGCACAACCACTGCTTTGCGAACGTCGCCTTTCTTCACTTTACCGCGAGGAATGGCTTCTTTCACAGAAACAACGATAATGTCGCCCACGGAAGCATATTTCCGATGGGAACCGCCCAGAACCTTGATGCACTGAACACGGCGAGCGCCGCTGTTGTCAGCTACATCCAGGTTTGTCTGCATCTGGATCATTTGGTTTCTCCCGACCTGTGGGGACCCTTTGCAGTTGTGGCCCCACGGTTTCGATTAAACTGGTTGTCTCACCTGTGCCTCAAGAGGCGTCGGTCACGACTTCCCAGCGTTTGGTCTTCGAAATAGGTGCGCATTCCTGAATGCGAACTTTGTCACCTACCTTGAATTGGTTGTCCTGATCGTGCGCCCGATATTTTTTGGACTTACGAATGGTTTTCTTCAGCACCGGATGCGTGAAACGACGTTCAACGGAAACCGTTACGGTTTGCTCGTTCTGGTCGCCCGTTACAGTGCCGGTAAGAATACGCTTTGGCATGTCACGCTTTCCTTATTCTTTTGCCGCAGAGGCGGCGAGTTGGTTCAAAACGGTTTTTACCCGAGCGGCATCACGGCGAACCGTTTTCATGCGCGCGGTGTTTTCCATAGAGCCGGTGGCCGTCTGAAAACGCAGGTTGAACTGCTCTTTCTTCAGATTGGCCAGCTCGTCTCGCAGCTGGTCGGGTGTCTTTTGCAATAGTTCAGTGGCGTTCATCACGCTTGGTCCTTTTTCAACATCACCAGCAGGCCCATTGGGTCACCCTGATTCTGGTGGAGTTCGTAGTGAAGCCGCCGCTTTAGCGGGGTTATGGCGGGTTGGCAAGGGGGAACGTCGCTGATTTTGTAGTGCGATCAATTCGCGCGGGGTGCCTTGGGTTTTCTGGGTGCCGGTTTGGGTTGGTTTCGCGCGCGGCTTAATGGGTTTTTGTGGTGGAAAATAGCTGAATAACCACAATGCCGACAATGATCAGCACGATGCCGATCACGGCTGGTGCATCAAGTTTTTGGTTGAAAACCACATAACCAATGGCCGCGATCAGCACAATTCCAACCCCTGACCACAGCGCATAAACAATCCCGATCGGCATCACTTTCAGCGTTAGTGCCATGAAGTAAAACGACGCGGCATAGCCGATAACCACAATAAGCGAGGGACCAATCCGGGTGAATTGCTGGCTGGCCTGAATGGCCGACGTCGCCACGGTCTCGGTCAGAATCGCGATGGCAAGGTAGACATAGTGCATTTTATCCCTCCTGTTTCAGGCCTGCATGGGGGCCGAGCGGTATCGGAGCCGTTGGGTTCGCGCCAAAAGTCGCGCTAGCCCCAAGCGTAATTGAAACTGACGCTGATGCGCTCTTCATCGGCCATGTTGAGCGGCACTTCGTGGCGCAGCCAGCTCTCCCATAGCAGGATTTCGCCGACCTTGGGGGCGACATAGATGAAGCTGCGCAGCTCCTCGCGTGCGCTGGCGTTTCGGGCCGGAGCGGCCATCATTCGTGCCGAGCGCGGGTCTTCGAGTTTCAAAGCACTCGCGCCTTTTGGCATGGTGACATAGGTCGTGCCGCTGATGACCGAGTGCGGGTGGATATGTGAGGCGTGCGTGCCGCCGGTGGGCAAAATGTTGATCCACAGGCTGTCGAGATTGAGCTTTTTGCCGTCCAGATCAAACTCCAGATCCTTGACGAAGGCCGCCACATGCTGATCAAGAACCTTCGCGAGATCCTTGAAGATCGAGAACCGCCAAGCCAGATCGTCGAGCGAGGCATAGGAGGTGTAGCCGGGATAGCTGTTTTTCTCACACCAAACCTGCCCCGCCTCGTCATCATCGGCGATGGACAGGCAAGAGGCCTGAAGTTCGGATGGGTCCACTGGCTTGCCGAACTCGGATAAATCGGCGCGGTAAAGGCGGGTCACAAAGAGGGAGGTGATTTGGGTCATGGGGCGGGTTTAGCGCA
>CAYPUW010000362.1:0-2383 GCA_964413925.1 uncultured Rhodobacter sp.
AGATTTGCGAAGATTGGCGCGAAATTCCTCAACGGTGAGGTCACTGCGCGCCGCCCCGATAATACGGCCCTCGGGGGGCATTTGCCCCACAAGATAGCGATGAAACAGCCCCGGAAAGATCTTGCGATGTGCCAGATCGCCGGTTGCGCCAAACAGGATCATATCAAACGCGGGGACGGGTATTACACAGGATGCCATGTTGCCTCTTTGTCGGTCTTGTCGACGCTAGTGAATGTTGCTTTTAGACGCCGCGCGGGAATTCCAAACTCTGCTCACGCGCACTATCTGCCAAAAGCGATGGGCTGGCAATCAAAGCGCTGCCGGATTTGAAATCTATCCACATATTAATTGCTGATTTGAAGCAGACTGTTACATTGGGCGTGCAACCACCTTACCCAACAGAGGCGCAAGAATTATGGTAATTTGGACAGAGAATGCCCGCATGGGCGAGCCTTATTGGCAGCTCAACGCGGCACCCGCTCCGAAATTCACGGCGGAGTTGCCATCAAGGGCCGATATTCTGGTTATTGGCGCGGGATATACCGGCCTTTCAGCGGCAATCGCCGCCCATGA
The DNA here is from genome assembly GCA_964413925.1 of uncultured Rhodobacter sp. GTDB lineage: Bacteria > Pseudomonadota > Alphaproteobacteria > Rhodobacterales > Rhodobacteraceae > UBA5972. The sequence continues at coordinate 574 of CAYPUW010000362.1, forward strand.
TTCAGGTGCCGAGGTGGTGGTTGTGGATCGCGAACAGCCGGGTGCAGGGGCCTCAAGCCGCAATGGCGGCATGTTTGGCGCTCATCCCCGCCTTGGTTGGCGGGAATTGGCCAAACTATTCGGTCCACAAACCGCAGACGCCCTGTTTGCCGAGGCGAAACCGGCGCTGGAATGCGTCAAAACCCTGATCGAGAGCGAAAACATCGACTGCGACCTTCAGGTCACGGGTCGCATTCAACTGGCTTGGACCGCCGCACATTTTGACGCGCTTAAAACGCTGGCCGAGGACGTTACCGCCAAAAGCGAGGTCAAGGTTCATCTGGTCGAGTCACACGATCTTGGTGCCGAAATAAACACCGATCGCTATGTCGGCGGCATGGTTTTAGGCGAGCATTGCGGCATTGATCCCCAAAAGCTCCACCTCGGTCTGGTTCAGGCGGCGCTGTCGCGCGGCATCAAAATTCTGGCTAATTGCGAGGTTAGTGATCTGGCGCGCAAACATGGCGGGTTTGTCGCCACCACGCCGCTTGGCCGGATCAACTCCGACAAGGTTATCCTCGCCACCAACGGCTATACCACCGACAATTTTCGCTGGTATCAACGGCGGGTTTTTCCGCTGCCAAGCTATATCATCGCCACAGAGGAGCTGCCTGCCGAGGTGATTGCCCGCCTTGCCCCCGGTGGCCGTATGATGGTGGAAACCCGCGCGCGGCACTCGTATTTTCGCGCCTCTCCTGACGGTAAACGCATCCTGTTCGGGGGTCGTGCCTCTATGCGCGACCTGCCGCTGGACGTGGCCGCCAAGCGAATGCACGCGACCATGTGCGAGGTTTGGCCCGAGCTGTCCCAAACCCGTCTCAGCCATGTCTGGAAAGGGTTTACCGGCTATACCTTCAACCATATGCCCCATGTAGGAGCGCATGATGGCGTGCATTATGCGCTGGGTTTTTCCGGCTCCGGCACCGTGATGGCGACCTATCTGGGCCGCAAAGCCGGATTGCAGGCAACAGGGGACAAAGCGGGCAAAACCGCCTATTCGCACACCGGATTGCGCACAAGCTGGCTGCACCCGTTTGCGCGCCCGCATTTCCTCAAGGCTGCCGATTTCTGGTATCGAACTTGGGTCGATACACGGGAAAACTACCTGAACCGGCAGAGCCGCTCCTTGCTTTGACATTGATCCTTGGCGACAAGATGGTCTAAGCCCAAGGCCCGAACCGCGTTAAGAACAAGGTACTCATGACCAATAAAACCGACCCCGTTGACCTGACCGTCCGCCTGATCCGCTGCCCGTCTGTCACCCCATGCGAAGGCGGCGCGATCATCTTGTTGGCGGGGCTGCTGAGCGATGCCGGTTTCGTCTGCACGCGGGTTGATCGCGGCGATGTCGCCAACCTTTTCGCGCGCTGGGGAGCGGCAAACAATGGCCACACTTTTGGCTTCAACGGCCATACCGATGTGGTGCCGGTCGGGGACCGTGACGCGTGGAGCGTTGATCCCTTTGGCGGCGAAATCCGCGACGGCATCTTGTTTGGGCGCGGGGCCACCGACATGAAATCCGGCGTTGCGGCCTTTGCCGCCGCCGCAATTGATTTCGTGCGCGAAACCCCGCCCGATGGATCAATCGTCATGGCTATCACCGGCGACGAAGAGGGCGACGCGCTTAACGGCACCAGAGCGCTCTTGGACTGGATGGCGAAGAACGACGAAACCATCGATCACTGTCTGGTCGGTGAGCCGACTTGTCCCGACAACATGGGCGAGATGATGAAGATCGGGCGGCGCGGCTCCATGACCGCCTATTTCACCG
>CAYPUW010000363.1:0-2363 GCA_964413925.1 uncultured Rhodobacter sp.
GGTTTTGTGCCGCATTGGTTCTGGTTCCGGTTGCCAACGCCCGGATTGCGCCAGAACACCGGCAGGCCATAGGTGGTAGGCTTGGCACGCTGGGTTGCAAGCGGCTCGGGATTTTCGGCGGTGAACCTGTTGACACCGCCGGTGGTGATCAGTTCATCGTAATTTGGGGGGCCGGCCTGAGTATTTGGGTCCCTGTTCAGAGAGGCCAGAAAGCGGTCGCCGGTGCCCTTGTCTATATTGATTGTGCTGGTGGCGGGGTTATCCGGCCAGAAAAACAGGTGCTCGGCGTGTTTTGGGTGCGCCCCTCCGCGATCTACAGGAGCTGTTTGTCCGGCCACCACCAGTTGCACCTTTTCAGTGCCATGCAGCCCGAAATCCGAAGCATTGCGGTGGCCGTGTTTGCTTGCTGCGCGAATGGCCACTTGGCGCGCGTGCATGTTGGCGTCATGCCAAGCCATTGTATCCATGTTCAGAACGGACGGACCTAGGAGTTGATCAAACTCGATCCGCTCGGTGCGCTCCGCTTGCACCAGTTTGTAGCCGTCGGCGGTGCAAAAAAGCCAGCCACCCGAATGGGCATCATTGTTCAATGCCCACCTAACCTCTGCCTTCCATGCCAGGTCATCGTAACTATGTGTGTGTCCGGTGAAGTTCTCGACAAAGCTCAGCCGGGCAAAAGCGGCGATTTCCATTGTCGTGCGGATCAGGCCTTTGATTGTCGAGCCGGGCAAGGCATAGCGGTCGTTTATTTTCAGCGGGGTGCAGTTGTCGGGGGGGTCGTCTTTCGCCTCACCGCCGCCCACCAGCAGCGGGGTTTCAGTGGTCCATGTCACCGTCAGGCAGCCCGAAAGCGCGCCATCGACGGGCCGCGACAGGTCGAGGTTTTCAACCGGCGAAGCCAAAACCTGCCCACCGGTTTCCACAAAGGTATAGGGGGCCTTGGCGGCAGGGTTTGCGGTGGCCCTGCGGTTGAATTCTTCATGTTCCGTCATCGGCAACCTCCACCATGAACCAGCCAAAACCGGTCGAGGCACCATGGCCCAGTTCCAGCGTTTCGCCCTCTTTTTTTAGATCTTCAAGCAAGGTATTCAGTAGCTCGTGCTCACCTTCGATCTCTAGCACGGCGTGAAAGCAGGGTTGCCAGAAGGCGCATTTGCCATAGAGCGCCTCGTCACGGGTCCCTCCGGTGAAGCGGTCTATGGAATTGTTTTGCAAATGCACCACCTCTCCCGGCGTGACGCAAACAACCGAGCGCACCGTCAGCGCCCCTTTGCGCCCGGTGACCCCAAATAAACGCTCGACATCAGACAGCTTGTCATTGGCCAGGTCTTCGCGGCTGCGCCGGGTCGAGGGCGCATCCTTGTGGTCGCCATTTGCGCCGTCCAAAGCCGCCAGCCAGCGCGCCCGCGCCCTAAGCGCCCCGGCAAGGCTTTCGGGCCACAGGACCGGCTTGCCGTCCTGCTCCAGCGGTTGCATTTCATTGCGCCGGTTGGGCCCGCCAATCTCGCGCACCGACAGGAACGGGCCTTCGGCTGCAAGTGTCAGGGTGATCCGGCGCGTGGGTCGGGCGGTGTCGCCGATTTTCTCAATGGCTTCATAGAAGTCGCAGACATCCTGATTTTGCCTGTCGAGCGCGCCGTCTTTCGGCAGGTATTCTTGCAATGACAAGGTCGTGGTATCAAGTTCAACCCGCCCATGCCCCTTGGTTGCGCCCCGGCCCATCTGCACCCCGTCGCGCAGCATGGCAAACACCGGCGCAAGCGTGGTGATGTCATCACCCTCAGCGGGGAACCAGTCGGCGCGAAAGCTGAACGTTGCCCCCGCCGCAACCATTTCGCGGCTAAAGAGTTTGTGTTCCTCGGCCGCCCCAGTGGCCGGGTCCAGTGCCACATGTGTGGCCTGAAACACACCGCCCCCGGTTGGCTCTTTCGAAAGGCCCGACAGGTTTTCGGGATGGGTCGCAAGCCATGCATGATCAAGCCAGAGCCGTGCGGCGTGCCCTTCACCCTCCCGGTGTTCGCTGGGATCACCAAAGATTGCGTTGGCATCGTGCGCAGACAGCCCCGCCCGCAGCACCCCCTTGAGCGACGAGGCCGGAATGATCGGCGCGCCACCAACCCCCCGCGCCACCAGCGCGAGCTCGTGCTCCTCGCTATCGCGACCGGTATCACTGACCCCGATATGCATGTCCGAACTTAGCGTCAGGGTGCCGGTGATCTCTATGCGGCGGCCAAAAATCATAGCGCCAGCCCCGCCGCCAAAGCCGTATGGTCAAGGATATCATGCACAACCCGGCCAAACCCGTTTTCCCTGAGGAACGGGAATTCTTGCCAATCACCTGACAGGCCGTCAGCCGGGGGCAG
>CAYPUW010000364.1:0-2351 GCA_964413925.1 uncultured Rhodobacter sp.
TTGGAGCGACGTGATTGCCGCGTTTCGATGAATTGGTTTTAGCCCGCTGGCTGGGTAGGCTAAATTGAACTGAGGGTGGGGTCGGGGTTTCCCCAACCAACTGCGGATGTTCTTAGACCCAAAGTTTATGAAATCCGGCCCTCAACCCCCCTGTTTTGTTGGCAAATCTTAAGGTTCCCGTAAGAATCACCTCGCCAGATTTACGCCCCGCCCCTCGATACTGACCCTCGGTTTAGACGCCAAATGGGGGGTCGGAGGGCAAAAAGCGGGAAATAGCAAATATTACGCCCCAAACACGAGAGCGATTCGCCCGTCTCCGCTTAAATAGCCCGCTCGTCCTCGTCGAAATAATCCAGATACCAAAGCTCCGGCATGTGGTTTTGGCATTTTACCTGAAAATTCTGCCCGTCCAGATCGCCTGAGGTCCAAAGCTTATGGTGATCGAGGTAATCGCGCCGGTAAATTCGCGGGCCCATCCGCATCTCGTCCGCCCCGATCAGGGCGGTTTCTTGTGCAAAAGCTCGTCTTGCGCCAAATGGTAGACCCGTTGGAGGCGGCGTCGCCCCTCTCCCGAGCCATTTGCCCAACCGCGATTTTCGCTTTGGCGGCTTCAGGCGCGCCTGCACGATCTCGGCACCGCTATAACGGGCAAGCTCCAACAATGGCCCAAAAATCTGCACATCAAGGCTGTGCGAGCGATCGATAAAGGCGATGTGGCTGTGAGGCGCAAGTGGTACGTCCTGCGCATGAGGGTCGATAAGATCAAGCCCCGGTTTTGGCCCCGTCACATCGGGCTGATGGCGCAGGCACAAAGGCGGGCTGCCCGCCAGCGGCAAAAAGCTGCGCGGCCCGCTCCCGTCCGGCAAAACGATCAGGTTCGAGTTGATGCAAGACCAGGTCTCGCCCAGCAGATAGGACAGGCGCGCGCCACCAAGCCCCGCCAGAATATGGGTCTCGTTCTGAGGGGCGGTCAGTTTTAGAAGATCGGGGGCCAGCGCGCCCAGAACATTGGCGGGGATTTCAGGCAGGTTTATGAGGGTAAACTCGGCTTGCGCCTCAAGCGGTGTGTTGATCTCGATAAAGCCCGGTTTTTGCTGGTGCTGAAAGTAGGGCGCGCGCGGGGTCATTGCCTTGAGCGCCTCTGCATCTTTGGTCTTAAGGGCCGTAAGCAAACCATCCGCCAAAGGATCACACGCCGCCCCGACCGCCACGTTAAAGGCGACTATATTGTTAAGGTCATGCGCGGCGATATTGGTGTAAAGGGCCGCAAACGCTGCCTCGTTTGGCTCAAAGCACCAGATTTGCCAGTCGGGAAAGAGGGTGGCGAACGGGATGGCAAATGCGCCAAATCCGGCCCCGATATCAAGCGCCACACCGCGTTTCGGCAGCGAGGTGGCGCTTAGATAGCGCTCATATATGGCCTTGAGCCGCCACAGGCTGTCCTCACGCAAAAACTCGTCAGGGCCGGTTTTGAGGTGGAATTTTTGGCCAAAAACCTCGAAATCCGCGTTCATGGTGCCAGCTCCGGGCAAAGCGCGTGAATGTAGGTGTGTGCTGGCGAGAGGTCATCGGTCAGATAAAGCGGGTCAAGAGCGCGGATCATTGCGCGCGCACGGCTTTGAAATTCGGCGCGCAGGTCGGGCGTGATTTCGCCCTGACACCACGCCACCAGCTTGAAACAAGCCGCCAGAACCGCCGCGCGCGTGTCTGGATCGTCAAAGGCGGGCTGTTGGGCGAAATCGGCCAAAGTTTGCGCCACCACCGGAATGATATCAAGACGGCGCGCGCCACCTGACGCGGTGATTTGTGCGCGATTATAGCGGCGAAAATAGGTGAAACAGGGGGTGTGCAGAAACGAGACGCGGTGCGCGTGGCTCAGCGCGGATATGTGAAAAAACACGTCCTCAAAGAAGTAAGGCGCGGGAAAATGCAAGTTGTGGTCGCGGATCAAGGACGTTCGCACCAGCTTGTTGGCCGATTGCGGCTCGAGCTGCATGGCGAGCGGGATGGCCGGATGATCGCGCGAAATCGCGCCCTCCTTGGTCAGCGCTTTGATCGCTTCAAAGCGGGATGTGTCGTAAAACGGCTGCAAATTCCCGCGCTCGTCTGACAACATGCCTTGGCATAAGATCAGGTCGGGTTTATCGCGGCAGGCCAGATCGGCCATGGCCTGAAAAGCCCAGTTGGGGCGGATATCGTCGGCGTCAAGGAAACAAACATACTCGCCGCTTGCCTGCTTAAGGGCCACATTGCGCGCCGCTGACAGGCCAGCATTTTCCTGTGTTATCAACAAGATGCGAGGATCATTGAAGCTCGCAAGGGCCGCACGAGTCGGCGCGTCGGCCCCATCC
>CAYPUW010000365.1:0-2351 GCA_964413925.1 uncultured Rhodobacter sp.
GGCACGTCGGTTTGCTCGCCCCATGTCATCGGGCTGGCCGGTGGCAGGTCGCAATACCAGTCATAAAAACTTAGGCAGGTGCCGCCAAGCAGCGACAAATAGCGCGAGCCAGCAGCATAAGACACCATCGACATGGCGGGAATGGGCGAAAAGCCGAACACCCGGTCAGGGCCGTGGGTTTTGGCGGTATAGGCATTGGCAGCGGCGATAATTTCGGTCGCCTCGTCCCAGCTTGCGCGCACCAGCCCACCCCTGCCGCGCATCTTGGTATAGTCAGCGCGCAAGATTGGATCGTCCTGCAATTTGGCCCACGCCTCAATCGCGGAATTGCCCGCCCGCATCTTGCGGTAGCTTTTCAAAAGCCGCGAGCGAATCAGCGGTGTTTTCACCCGATTGGCGGAGTAGAGATACCAGCTATAGGAGGCCCCACGCGCACAACCCCGAGGCTCGTGATTAGGCATACCAGCCCGTGTGCGCGGATAGTCGGTCTGCTGGGTTTCCCACGTCACGATGCCGGACTTGACGTAAATCTTCCAGCTACAAGAACCCGTGCAGTTAACCCCGTGGGTCGAGCGCACGATTTTGTCGTGCTGCCAGCGGCCACGATAGGTGTTCTCCCAGTCGCGATTCTCGTCCGTGGTGGTGCCATAACCGTCTGAGAACGTGTCCACGCGGGTGGATTTCAGAAAGTTCAGGCGGTCCAGAAGGTGGCTCATGTGTTTTCTCCGTGGAAAAATAGGTTATGCCAGCACCCGATGGCGCTGGCATTATGTTCAAAGCGGTGAGATCAGGGATTTTTCACATATGCGCCGGGACGCAGATAGAACCACCAGTTGATCACGATACAAACCGCATAGAAAATCGCAAACCCGTACAGCGCGTATTCAGGCGAACCGGCTTTAAGCTGCTCACCAAACACTTTGGGAATGATGAACGCACCGTAAGCGGCAACCGCCGATGTCCAGCCCAATACCGGACCTGCTTGCTCTTTGTCAAACACTGCGGCGATGGTGCGGAAGGTTGAGCCATTGCCGATACCTGTGGCTGTGAACAGGATCAAAAACAGGATCATGAACGGCAGGAACAGGGTTTCAGGCGTGGCCGAAACATAGGCTTTTTGCAAAAGGAACGCCAGCGCGACAGCCGAAGCTACCATAACGACAGAGATGATCTGGGTCACTTTGGCCCCACCGATTTTATCAGCAATCATGCCGCCAACTGGCCGGATCAATGCACCGATAAATGGTCCCATCCACGCATACATCAGCGCAGACGGCCCGTTTGCGTTCACGGTATTGTGCGTCATCACCCCGTCAACCAACAGATGCTGGAACCCGAACACGACCTTGATGGTCAGCGCGAAAGCGGCCGAATAGCCGATAAAGCTGCCAAATGTCATGGTGTAGATGATGGTCATCGCCCAAGTGTGCTTATTGCCAAAAATCTTGTATTGCCGCGACAGGTTTTGGCCAACCTGACCGGGGATCAACTTCAGCATCCCAACCGTGAGCGCAATTACGACCGGCAACACAAGCCATTTGGAAACCATAAAGCCCGAGCCACCAACCTCGGCCGGCAGCATCAGCCACAAACCAAACGCCGCCGTAAGAAAGCCAACCAGCAACATGCCGGTGATTGTGCTGAACGCGCCAGCAGGGTTGGGAATTTCCGGCGAGACATGCGCGTCGCGAATGTTGTTCATGCCCCACCAGCCGAAAATGGCCAACGGCACCAGCGCCAGCAGCCACACGAAACCGGCGTTCTGGATAAAGGTTTCGGTGCCTGCGGGGATTTTGCCAATCAGGGTGCCAGAGGTGTTGACCAACTCGCGACCCTTGCCGCCAAACAGACCGAATGTCATCACCAGCGGAATAACGATCTGCATGGTGGTCACACCAAAGTTGCCAAGACCCGCATTCATACCCAGCGCATAGCCCTGAACTTTCTTGGGAAAGAAGAAACTGATATTGGACATGGAGCTGGCAAAGTTGCCGCCGCCGATACCCGACAGAAACGCCAGAACCTGAAACTGCCACAGCGGTGTGTCAGGATTGCTAAGCGCGAAACCAGCCCCGATGGCCGGGATCATCAATAGCGCGGTGGTGAAAAAGATCGTGTTGCGACCGCCCGCGATACGAATGAAAAAGGTCGACGGGATACGCAAAGTCGCCCCGGTCAAACCGGCAATCGCGCTCAGCGTAAAGAGGTCAGACTTATCAAACGCAAAACCGAGATTGATCATTTGCACCGTAATGATGCCCCAGTAAAGCCAGACGGCAAAGCCACACAGCAGGCTGGGAATGGAAATCCACAGGTTTCTTGTGGCGATGGACTTGCCGGTCGACGCCCAG
>CAYPUW010000366.1:0-2342 GCA_964413925.1 uncultured Rhodobacter sp.
GCGAACAGGAGCCAGAGATCAGGCGGCTCGGTTTGTGGAGCGGTTTGAGTGAGGCAGGTGAGCGCGCCTGCGCGTTTGGAGGCGGAGGTGATCTCGGCCTGCCACGCGCCGTCAACGCCGTTAAACACCGTCAAGCGGTCGCCGGGGATCAGGCGCATGACCGAAAACAGGTAATTGGCCTGATCGCGGTTCAATTCAACGCATTGCGCCGCCCCCAATGGAGCGTTTAGATAGAGCCTGATTTTCGTCTGTTTGCCAGCCATAGGCCCATAGTTATGACCACAGATCGCCAAATACCAGAGCCTGATCGCGACGGCGGGGATGAGAGCGAGGTTGAAGCCAATGTTGAAGCCGAGGTTGAAGCCGAGGTTGAAGGTCGTGTGGCCGATGCGACGCGCCTGAACTGGGTCGATCGGTTTTGTCCGCGCTGGTCGCGGCCCTATTTGCGGCTGTCGCGCGCGGATCGCCCTGCGGGGACTTGGCTGTTGTTGCTGCCGTGTTGGTGGGGGCTGGGCTTGGCGATTGCGGCGGATGCGGGCGGGCCGCGCTGGGAGGATGCGTGGATCGTTATTGCGATGGCGATGGGCGCGTTTTTGATGCGCGGGGCGGGCTGCACATGGAACGATATTTCGGATCGCAAGATTGACGGCGAGGTTGCGCGCACGCGCTCGCGGCCATTGCCGTCGGGGCAGGTGAGCACGCGGCAAGCGGCCGGTTGGATGGTGGTGCAGGCGCTGCTGGCGTTTGCGATATTGCTGACGCTGAACGGCGCGGCGGTCGCGCTGGGCATTCTCGCGCTGCTGCCGGTGGTGATTTATCCGTTTGCCAAGCGGTTCACATGGTGGCCGCAGGTGTTTTTAGGCATTGCGTTTAACTGGGGTGCGTTGCTTGGCTGGGCGGCGCATGAGGGCGCGCTTGGTTGGCCTGCGGTGCTGTTATATCTGGGCGGGATTAGCTGGACGCTGTTTTACGACACCATCTATGCCCATCAGGATCGCGATGACGATGCGCTGATCGGGGTCAAATCGACGGCGCGGCTGTTTGGCGACAATACCGCGCGCTGGCTGCGCGGGTTTTTCGCGCTGTCGGTCTTGTTGCTGGGGGCGGCGGTGATTTTAGCGCTGGCGGCAACGGCGAGCTTGGCAGCGATTCTGATCGCATTGGTCGGGGTGTGGGCGTTTGGTTGGCACCTTGCTTGGCAGCTTCGTCGCCTTGATATCAACAATCCCGACACCTGCCTGAGACTGTTTCGCACCAACCGCGAGGCTGGGCTGATTCCCGCTGTCTTTTTCGCAATCGCGGTAATAGTTTGATTGATCGGAGCGGGCGCAGGCGTTAAGAGTTTCGGACACGCAACGGAGCCTCCCAAACATATGCAGAGACTGGCCCTTTTTATCGGTGCTTTGGCAATCGCGCTTGCAGGTGGAGTTGCCTATCTTGGTGCTAACCTGATGGTTGATTATGTGGAGCGCACCGCAACCCAAAAAGTCGAGGAAGCGCTGCAACTGGAGGGGATCGACTGGGTCTCTATCCGCGCCGACGGGCTGAGGCTGGTGGTGTCGGGACCGGCACCGGACGAGGCCAGCCGGTTTATGACCCTGTCCATCGCCAAATCGCTGATCAGCGCCGCGCGCGTGGTTGATCGGATCAAAGTGGTCAATCCTGACGATTTGCGCGCACCTAAATTCTCGCTTGAGCTATTACGAAACGACGACGGGATTTCGTTGATCGGGCTGATACCCGAAAGCATGGGACGCGCTTATGTGCTGGATTCAATCGGCTCTGACCATGGTAGTGCTACGGTAACGGATATGCTGGAAACGGCGGATTATGCAGAGCCGGATGGCTGGAAGGCGGCTGTGGATTTCGCGCTGGCGAGCTTGCGCGAACTGCCGCGCTCCAAGATTTCGGTCACGGCCCTGAAGGTCGAGATCACCGCCATCACCGACAGTCGAGACGAAAAGAAGGCAATCGAGGCGCAACTTCAAAAGGATCGCCCCGGCAAGACCACGCTGGTTTTGCGCATCAATGCGCCGCGTCCGGTGATCACGCCGTTCAGTTTGCGGCTGATCAAGGACGAGCTTGGCACACGGTTTGACAGCTGCTCTGGCGATAATGCGGCCACGGTCTCCAAGATTTTGAGTGCGGCGCGCGCCATTGGTCTTGAAGGGACCGGGCAATGCGCGATCGGGCTGGGCGCACCCTCGCCCAGATGGGGCGATGCGGTTGAACTGGCGATCAAGGCCGTGGGCGAGCTTGGCGGTGGCAGTCTGACGTTTTCGGACGCGGATATTACGCTGGTCGCGCCCGACACCCTTGCCAAGGCCGATTTTGACCGGATC
>CAYPUW010000367.1:0-2334 GCA_964413925.1 uncultured Rhodobacter sp.
GCATCCGGCCCAAGTTTCGGCCTCAAGCGGACGCTTGGTGGTCTCGTTGATATCTTCGCGGGCAATGATTTGGCTGGCACCGAGTTGGCGCAGGTAATTCTCTGTTTCGGGGCGTCCCGTCACGGCAGCAACTTCATAGCCGAGATTGGCCAAAATCGCCGTAGCGACCGAGCCGACACCCCCAGCCGCTCCTGTCACCAGAACTGGCCCTTGATCGGGTTTAAGCCCATGATCCTCCAACGCCATCACCGCCAACATGGCGGTAAATCCGGCGGTTCCGACCGCCATCGCCTGACGCGTACTTAGCCCTTCAGGCAGCGGCACTAACCAGTCGGCACGCAAGCCTGCTCGTTGACTGAAACCACCCCAATGAGCCTCGCCCACGCGCCATCCAGTCAACACCACCTTGTCGCCAACCTTATAACGCGCGTCGCTTGAGCTTTCTACCGTTCCGGCCAGATCAATCCCCGGCACATGGGGGAATTTGCGCACCAAACCACCGCCTCCGGGGGCGAGGCACAGCCCGTCCTTATAGTTAACGGTCGAGTATTCCACCGCCACCACCACGTCAGCTTGCGGCAGGTCGTCAAGTTCCAGCGGCGTGATCGCGGCACTGGTTTTACCGTCGTCATCCTTGGTGATGAGTAATGCGTCAAAGCCCATGTTTTTTCTCCTGTTCAAGTCGTCTAATTAGGTCGCCTATTTAGGTCCGTGCCAATCGATTTGGCAAATCTCGGCCGAGCGCCCGTCAAAGTCCCACACCCTGCCAAACGCGCGCACCCGTCCCTTGGTTGCGGTGGCCACGGTGATGTCGGGGCCCATCCAGTATTCGGTGTTGGTGACCACAATATCCTCGCCTTCGCGCGCGCCTGCAACTGGCACGACTGCCCCGTCAATGGCGCGTCCCACCACCAGACGGCGGGTCTTGCCCTCGGTTTCAAACGACACTGGCGCGCGCTCTGCCCCGAGAAATTCCGACACCAAAATCTTGAACAATCCGGTGGTACCGCGCGCCTCGCCCGAGAATATCCGCACCAGCCCAGCGTAAGCCTCCTCACTGGCGCGCTCGTCCACATATACGGCGGCTTTCCAGCCTCCGCGTGCCATTCGCCCCGGAATTTCCAACACCAGACCGATGTTGAGACCGGAGATATCCTCGTCGCCATAATGGCCCTGATCAATGCGAACCCCGGCCCAAGCCTGACAAATCCCCTCGGTTGGCGGGTGCTTGCCAAGGCTGACCACGCAGGGGCAAAAAACCGTGCAATTGCAATTCAGAATTAGCTCGCCCTTGATCGACCAAGGGATCAGTGCGTCGCTCTTTTGCGGGGTTTTGGTGCTTTGTTCAGCCATCATATTGGCCTCCTTTATTCAGTTTATTGTACAGCCATCAGTAATGAGGCCACGGACGCGCCCAACAGGAATACCCCCAAGGGGCGCGATATATATCGCCCAAGCTCGGGCAGTTTCTCGACGATCATCAAGGCGGTTGCGATCCCCATCCACAGCAAATTCATGGTGCCGCCAACGAAGGCCAACGACATCAAGGCCCAGCAGCAACCAAGGCAGATCACCCCAAGATGCACGCCCATTTGCGCGGCACCTAGGCTTCCCGGTCGCCAATGCCCCATGAAAAATGTCATCGGCGAGCGGCACTGGCTGAGGCAGGTGCCTTTAAGCCGCGAAAACTGGTAAAAACCCGCCAGCGCCAACAAGCCTGCGTTAAAGCTCCAAGAAAGACTGGAGCCGCCCGGCCCCAGCACCCCAAGCCGCGCCAGCGCGATCTGCAAAGCAGCCGCAACTGCCGAATAGGCCAGCCAAACCAACAAATAACCCGCCAACAGGGCCGCGAATGTGCGCGCACTTGCCGCCTCGGTATGACTAAGATCGCGGTAGGTTCGCAAGGTCGGCACAAGCGTCGGGGCCATCATGGCGGCGGTCATCAACCCCCACATGGAAAACACCAGCCAATAGGCTGCCTGCGCGTTTACCTGAAGCAAAAACAGCCCCGCCCATGCCGCGAGGATCAGGGCGAAAAAACTCAGCCAGACCGCTCCTGTCGCATGTGAAAAAACCGCTGTTCGCATGGTTGTTGCTCTCAAAAACCCTGTGCCAAGCACCAAGATCAGTTCGTGGCTAACTTATGGCCAATCGCGGCCCTGTCCGCCACCAAAAAACGTCCGATCACGCGTTTGATGGAGCGTGATCTCCGGTGCAGACCGATTTGGACCACACAAGTAGCTCACGAGGTGACGACCCTTTCAAGCAGCACCGAACCCACGGAATAGCCTGCCCCGAACGAGCAGATCAGGCCGATCTCGCCATGCGTTAAAT
>CAYPUW010000368.1:0-2323 GCA_964413925.1 uncultured Rhodobacter sp.
ACTCAAACCGGCATGGCCTGTCACACGTTTTTGGTGACGACCAATATGGAGGACGAGTATTTCTTTTCCGCCGATAGCGAGCTTTTGGTGATCCCGCAGCAGGGGCGTTTGCGTTTTGCGACTGAGCTGGGAATTATCGAAATTGGTCCGCTGGAGGTGGCAATTTTGCCGCGCGGTCTGGTCTATCGCGTCACCTTGCCAAACGGGCCGGCGCGCGGGTTTGTGTGTGAAAATTACGGTGCCAAGTTCGATCTGCCGGGGCGGGGACCGATTGGGGCCAATTGTCTGGCCAATCCGCGCGATTTTAAAACCCCGGTGGCGGCATTTGAGGATCGCGATGCTGACAGTCGCGTGGTGGTGAAATGGTGTGGCCAGTTTCACGAAACCTTCATTGATCACTCGCCGCTCGACGTGGTGGCGTGGCACGGAAATTATGCGCCGTGCAAATATGATTTGCGCACGTTCTCCCCGGTCGGAGCGATCTTATTTGATCATCCCGACCCCTCTATTTTCACGGTTCTGACCGCACCATCGGGCCATCCCGGCACTGCAAATATTGATTTTGTCATCTTTCGCGACCGTTGGTTGCCTGCCGAAAACACCTTTCGCCCGCCGTGGTATCACAAGAATATTATGTCGGAATTCATGGGTAATATTTACGGCGAGTATGACGCAAAACCACAAGGCTTTGTGGCTGGCGGCATGTCTCTCCACAATATGATGTTACCGCACGGGCCGGACTATATAGCGTTCGAGAAGGCAGCGAACGAGCCGATGGTGCCGGTCAAGCTGACCGATACTATGGCGTTTATGATCGAAACCCGCTTTCCTCAGCACCTGACACGATTTGCGGCGGTTGAGGCCCCGCCTCAGGCGGACTATACCTCGTGCTGGGACGGGTTAGAGAAGAAATTCGACGGCACGCCGGGAACGAAATAGAGCAAAAGAGCCAACATGAAACGACTGACTTCCTGGGTTGAAAGTGCCAATAACCCTGACACTGATTTCCCGCTTAACAACCTGCCTTACGGAGTTTTTTCGACCGATGAGGGGCCGCGCTGCGCGGTGGCAATTGGCGATCTGATCGTTGATTTATGTCTGTTGGAGGAGGAGGGGGTGGTCCTGATTTCCGGCGAACCAGTGCTTGATGCGCCGTTCTGGAACGAAATGATGGAGCTTGGCCCCAAAGTCTGGGCCGAGTTGCGCGCCCGTCTGACCGACCTGTTGATCCTTGACGGCGATGATGCGCTGTCGGGCGATCCTGACCTTTTGGCGCGGGCTTTGATCGTCCAAGAAGACGCCACCATGCATCTGCCGATTGTGGTGACCGAGTTCACCGATTTTTACTCAAACCGCCATCATGCGACCAACGTGGGCACCATGTTTCGCGGGGCTGAAAATGCGCTGCCGCCCAATTGGTTGCACATGCCAATCGGCTATAACGGGCGCGCCTCTACCGTGGTGATTAGCGAGACGAAGATCAGGCGACCATGGGGCCAGCTCAAGCCGCAAGGCGAGGAAATACCCTATTTCGGCCCGAGCAAACGGCTGGATATGGAGCTGGAACTGGGCGCAATTCTCGGCACTGGCGTCAAAATGGGCCAGCCGGTTTCGGTGGCCGAGGCGGACCAGATGATCTTTGGCTATGTGCTTTTGAACGACTGGTCTGCGCGCGATATTCAGGCGTGGGAATACCAACCGCTTGGCCCGTTTCAGTCCAAGGCTTTTGCCACGTCGATCAGTGCTTGGATTGTCACGGCGGAGGCTCTGGCACCGTTTCGGGTGGCGACGCCAGCGCGTGAAAAGCCGCTCTTGCCTTATCTTTGTGAAACAAAACCAATGCTTTACGATATTTCGCTGGAGATGGGCCTGACCCCGGATGGCGATGAGCAGCCGACCACGATTGCGCGTACCAACTATAAAGAAATGTATTATTCCGCCGCCCAACAGCTTTGTCATCACGCAATCGGTGGCTGTCAGATGAACACGGGCGACTTGCTTGGCTCGGGTACGATCTCCGGCCCTGATCCGCAAAGTCGCGGCAGCATGTTAGAGCTTTCATGGGGTGGAAAACAGCCCCTAACCCTGACCAACGGGCAGCAGCGCTCGTTTTTGGAGGACGGCGATACGGTCACCATGTCGGGTCACGCGCAAGGGCCGGATTATCGGGTCGGTTTTGGGGAATGCAGTGGCAAAATCGCGGCGGCAATCGCACGGCCCGACTGGAGCAAATGAGAGTATTCACACAGAAATCAGAGGGCACCAACAGATGAGCAAAGCGTTCGCATCGCAAGGCGACATGGCCGAAAAGACCATCAGTTTT
>CAYPUW010000369.1:0-2312 GCA_964413925.1 uncultured Rhodobacter sp.
GTTTTCAAGCGCGCTCAGAACCTGTTTGCCAGTCAGCTCGGTCATCACAGTCGAGTTGCCAAATGGTAATTCGGTCAGAATATCGCGCCGTGTCAGCATGGTGCCCGCGTCATAAGTGCGATCGGCGCGAATTCCGCCACCATTGGCGATGGCAATATCAGCCCCGGTCGCGCTGCGCAGGGCATCGGCGATCAGGTTGCCCATAGCGGATTCTTCGCCCCGAACCACGTTACGCCGCGAATCCAGCGGGCCTTTGGTTGCACCGATTTCCACATTCAAACTGGCGTCTAAGCTGGCTTGGAACGTGTCAACCATGGCTTGCGTTTTCGGGTCAGGCGTCACATTCGCGGTGTCGATGAAACGAAAATTCGGCGTCCAGCGGATCTTGCGCTTGCCCTTTTTCTCGCCAATCGAAACAGTTAGGTCGATTGGGGTAAGGAACCGCGCATCAATCGACGTTTCCACATAGGCGGTGATCCCGTCATAGGAGGTTGCGTATTTGTGGTCGTCGCCCGACATGATCACATCAAACGCATGACTTTTGATCAGCGCGCGATCATTGGACGCATCGGTCTGCACCACGCCGATCACGATATCCGCGCCAGCTTTGCGCGCGGCTTTTGCGGCGGCAATTCCGCTCTGAACCGTGTTGGCAAATTTCAGATCGCCCGAGCTTGTCACCTCGGGGGTCGTGTCCTGCGCCACCGGCACCAGCGCCACTTTCAAGTCGCCAAACTGTTTCATCATCGTGCCGCCAAGCCCGGCAATCGGCGAACCATCACCATTGGTGATATTCACGGCAGCCCAAGGATATTTGGAAACGCTCATCTTTTGATTAAAATTGTCGACACCGAAATCATACTCGTGATTGCCCGGAACAGCGATGTCAAACGGAACCAGATTGGTCAGATCAATCATGTTCTGACCCTTATCAAACCCCGACAGGATCGAGGGCGACAGCATATCGCCGTCAAAAACATAAAGAGTATTTGGGTTGGCCGCGCGCTCGGCAAGCGCCACAGCGTTCAGCCGGGCAAGGCCGCCACGACCCTTTTTCTCGGCGAAATTGTAAACATCGCCAACACCCAGAATGGTTAATTTGACTATTTCCGCAGAGGCGGGGGTCACCAAGACCGTGCCAAGCGTTGTTACACTTAAAGCCAATGCGAGGAGGCCACGAAGTTGAGAGCTCATTTGGTCGTCCTTTCAGTTTTTGTAGCCTATAAATAAAACGGGGTTTGGCCGAGTTTGTCAAAGGTAATGATCCGCCCGTGCATTGCACTTGGCTTTTGAAATAAAACCGGCCTAAATGAGTTACTTGGCGGCGAATACCTCGACAAAACTCAACCACGCCTGAATTATTTCGTCGCAAAACGGGACCATTTCTCGGGTTAGGACAAAAAATGCGCTTTGATTATGTGATTGTTGGCGCGGGATCGGCGGGGGCAACTTTGGCCGCTCGCCTGAGCGAAAATCCCGCCGTAACCGTCTGCCTGCTGGAGGCCGGAAGCGGCGGCAATGGCATTCTTGCCCGCGCGCCGATGGGCGTTATTGCCGAAATTCGCGATTTCCCAAAGATTAACAACTGGGCCTACTCAACCGTTCCTCAACAAGGTCTTAACGGGCGCAAAGGCTATCAACCACGCGGCAAGGCGCTTGGTGGCTCAAGCGCGATTAACGCCATGCTCTATATACGCGGCCATAAGGACGACTTTGACAATTGGGCCAAAATCGGCTGCGACGGATGGGGCTGGAATGACGTTCTGCCCTATTTTCGCAAATCCGAAAATAACCAGCATGGCGCGGATGAATTTCACGGCGATAGTGGCCCTTTAGAGGTCTGCGACCAACAAGAGCCACGACCCATCACCCATGCCTTCGTTGCTGCCGCCACCCATCTGCAATACCGACCATGCGCCGACTTCAATCGCGGCCAAACCGAGGGCGTTGGCATATATCAAGTCACCCAATTCCACCGGCTCGACAAGATCGGCGAGCGTTGCTCAAGCGCTGCCGCCTATCTCTTTGATGCCATGTCGCGCAAAAACCTGACGGTGATAACCAAAGCCCACGCGCATAAAGTCCTGTTCACCCAAAAACGAGCGACTGGCATCAGGTTCTCGCACAAGCGCGAAATCAAGGTCGTGCATGCGGATAAAGAAGTCATTCTGGCGGGCGGCGCCTTCAACTCGCCGCAGTTACTCCAATTATCAGGCGTTGGTCGCAGCGACGACATCACGCCCCACGGCATCGAAATGGTACATGAACTTCCCGGCGTCGGCCAAAACCTACAAGATCACATAGACCTGATT
>CAYPUW010000370.1:0-2302 GCA_964413925.1 uncultured Rhodobacter sp.
AGCGCCAATTCGCCAAGATCGGTGGACGGCCCATCGGCAACCACCTCGCCCTTGGCAACCCGATCGCCCACTTTGACCAGCGGTCGCTGGTTGATGCAGGTGTTCTGGTTAGAGCGCTGGAATTTGCGCAGACGGTAAATATCAACGCCGGGGTCGCTGGGATCAAGATCATCGGTCACGCGCACCACGATGCGCATCGCGTCCACCTGATCAACCACCCCGCCACGATGGGCCATGATGGCCGCACCGGAATCGCGCGCAACAATGCTTTCAATCCCCGTACCCACATAAGGGGCCTCGGATTTCAACAGCGGCACCGCTTGGCGCATCATGTTGGACCCCATCAACGCGCGGTTGGCGTCGTCGTTTTCCAGAAACGGAATAAGCGAGGCCGCGACCGATACCAACTGCTTGGGAGAGACGTCAATATAGTCGATATTCTCGGGCGGCGTAAGCACATACTCGCCGGATTTGCGCGACGAGGCCAGATCGTTGACGAATTTGCCGTTCTCGTCGAGCTGCGCATTGGCCTGCGCCACCGTGTGCCGCATTTCCTCGGTTGCCGACATGTATTGAACTTCGTCGGTCACCTGACTGTTAATCACCTTGCGATAAGGGGTCTCGATAAAGCCGTAACGGTTGACGCGCGCATATGAGGCCAAGCTGTTGATCAAGCCAATATTCGGCCCCTCGGGGGTTTCAATCGGGCACAGGCGACCATAATGGGTTGGATGCACGTCCCGTACCTCAAAGCCGGCACGCTCGCGGGTCAAACCACCCGGTCCAAGCGCTGACAGGCGGCGTTTATGGGTCACTTCGGACAGCGGATTGGTCTGGTCCATGAATTGCGAAAGCTGGCTTGAGCCAAAGAATTCACGCACCGCAGCCGCAGCCGGTTTGGCATTGATCAGGTCTTGGGGCATGATCGCGTCAATCTCGACGCTGGACATACGCTCGCGAATGGCGCGCTCCATGCGCAGAAGGCCAACGCGATATTGGTTTTCCATCAACTCGCCAACCGAGCGCACCCGACGGTTGCCAAGGTGGTCGATGTCGTCAACCCCGCCCTTGCCGTCGCGAAGATCGGCCAGTGCTTTGACCACGGCGACGATATCGGCGTTGCGCAAAATCCTGAGGGTGTCAGGGGCATCAAGCGCCAGACGCATGTTCATCTTGACCCGGCCAACAGCCGAAAGGTCATAACGCTCGCTGTCAAAGAACAGCGTGTCAAAAAGCGCGCTTGCGGCGTCCACGGTAGGTGGCTCGCCCGGACGCATCACCCGATAGATATCCATCAGGGCGGTGTCGCGATTGAGGTTCTTGTCAATCGCCAGCGTGTTGCGGATGTAAGGGCCGACATTGATGTTGTCGATGTCGAGCGTCGGAATATCGGTCACGCCATTATCAAGCAGCGTTTGCAGGGTGCCGCCGATAATCTCTTCGCCTTTTTTGTCGTATTCCAGCGTGATCTCGTCACCGGCCTCGACCCAAATCTCGCCAGTTTCCTCGTTGATGATATCTTTGGCGGAGAACCGGCCAAGGATTTGGTCGTACGGGACGAGAATGTTTTTGACGTTGCCCTCGTCGATCAGTTTTTTGACCGAGCGCGGGGTTACTTTTTTACCAGCTTCGGCAATCACTTCGCCGGATTTGGCGTCAACAATGTCATAAAGCGGCTTGGTGCCACGAATACGCTCGGCAAAAAACGGGGTCGACCACGCTTTCTTTTTCTTGTTGAGCTTGAAATTAACCGTATTGTAATAAGCGTCGCAGATACTTTCCTGTGTCATGCCCAGAGCATAAAGCAGGGTGGTTACCGGCAATTTGCGGCGGCGGTCGATCCGCGCGAAAATGATGTCTTTGGCGTCAAACTCGAAATCCAGCCACGAGCCGCGATAGGGAATGATCCGGCTGGTGAACAGCAATTTGCCGCTGGAATGGGTCTTGCCTTTGTCGTGGTCAAAAAACACGCCGGGCGAGCGGTGCATCTGGCTGACGATCACCCGCTCGGTGCCGTTAACCACGAAAGTACCGTTCGGGGTCATCAGGGGCATATCGCCCATGAAAACATCCTGTTCCTTGATATCTTTGACGGTGCGCGCACCTGTATCCTCATCCACATCAAACACGATCAGACGCAGGGTCACCTTGAGAGGCGCGCTATAGGTCATGTCGCGTTGCTGACATTCCTCGACGTCATATTTGGGCTTTTCCAGATCGTATTTGACGAATTCCAGAATGGCGGTTTCGTTGAAATCCTTGATCGGGAAAACCGACTGGAACACACCTTTGATGCCCTCGC
>CAYPUW010000371.1:0-2291 GCA_964413925.1 uncultured Rhodobacter sp.
CCTTTTCGGTCCTGAGTGCACGCCCACATCTACCCACCATAATGTAGATGAACACGATTGAGACCGCAAAAACGGCCCCTGCTACCTCTGTATATTGGCACAAAATACCTCTATAAGTCAATCAATTGTGGCTATTTTGCACCACATAGCGACAATGCCAATACTGGCAGCAAATTGTTTCTTTTTCCTTAAGCAAAATTCGGTTTTTCGCAAAGCTCTGTTGGTTGCACATCGGGTCTGTTCTATGCAACATGGACGATATTGAGAAATTCAGCAGGAAACAGACGCGATATGAGGTGGAGGGACATTGAAAATACGCCTAATATCAGATATTTAGCCAAGTTTCACTTCATCGCAGGATTACCGCGCTCTGGCGTTTCTCTGTTGACGACGCTGCTCAATCAAAACCCTCGGTTCGTGGCTGGAGACAACGATACCGCCGAGGTCACATTGACGCGAATTATCGAATCGCTATCCGCTAGCCGCTCTGAACCCGAAGTGCTGGATCAGGCGCAGAAAATCGCGCTTTTGCGTGGCGTGCTCGACGCAGTTTACCATGATCGGCACTTGGGCTCTGTTGTATTTGACGCAAATCGAAACTGGTTGCACCATACCGACCAACTCGTGCGGATGTTCCCGCTGGCCCGGTTTATCATCTGCGTGCGCAATCCGGCCTCTATCGTCAACTCAATCGAACTGTCTGGTCCTCTTACTGGCGACGAGCAATCGCTGGCAAAATCTGCAGCCGAGTTGATGGGGATCAAAGGAGAGATCGGTCGCGAGATTGATCAGTTACGCATGGCTCTGTCGGGCCAGCATACAGAGCGCATGTTTGTGCTTGATTACGACCGTTTGACCGATGATCCAGAAGACGTGATGGACGCGCTTTATGATTTCCTGCGCGAGCCAGAATTTGCGCATGACTTTGAAAATCTCGGGGACCACACCGCCGGGCTTAGCGGCCCGGTTCATCGCGCGCAAAGGCCGCTGGTGCTGCCGACCCGACTGATCTTGCAACTATCTGGCGCAGCATTTTGGCGCAATTTGAAGCGCACGAGCGCCACGATGATGTTGGGGCGTGCGCGCTGATCTACGAGCTTATCGCGCGAAGTTTTTGTTTTTTCAGATGGCGCTGCCCGCGTCCTCGCGGCGCGAAACGCGACCACGGAAGAACGGTGTCAAACGTCTCGACCTCTTCAAAAACCCATTTCATCCAGCGTCGTTGTTTACGCATCAGTCCTGCTCCAGTTGAATTGCCGCCGAAGTTACGACAGCCAGCCAATCCACCCATATTTCACAGTCGCGAATTTGATGTCGCATTGCGGCAAGTTCATGACCATAAGGCGAGGAATTCGCGGCATTGGTATATTGTCGATGCTCCGGCATGCGCAAAGGCGAACAGAGGTTTATCTGCATGTTATTGGTGCCTTACACGATCCTGATCCAGAATTGACCACAGGTATCTGAGCCTATCCCGTGGAAATATGGCAACAAGATGTCGTGGTGCGCAGTGCGTGGTCAGATGGGGTGAATTCTAGAGAGAAATTACTGAAATCAAGCGCCCGTAATCCGCCTCTCCCATGTGGCAGGAGCGCCGGTAGGAGTAGAATTTATCCGGGTCGCAATAGGTACAATGCCCAGTCCAACTGGCGGATTTTACCCCGGCCTCGCGAAGCCTAAAAAGACCGAATGATGGGAGATCAAACAAAAGCCGGTCGCCTTTACCATTCGCGAAAAACCGCTTGTAATCAGTGTGTTCGGCGATGAAATGATCCAAAAAATCCGGGCCAACTTCATAGGCTCGTTGGCTGATCGACGGGCCGATAACGGCTGAAGTGCGAGCGCGCTCAGCGCCAAGGGCCTCCATCGCGTCGAGTGTTGCTTCAAGTACGCCACCGAGCGCACCTTTCCACCCGGCATGAGCCGCCCCGATCACCCCGGCTTCGGGGTCGCTAAATAGCACGGGTTGGCAATCTGCGGTCAATATACCGAGCGCGAGTCCCACCACATTCGTTACCATCGCGTCGCATTTCGGGCGCGGGGTAGGAACCGGATCAACCACGGTTAGCACCGTACTTGAGTGGGTTTGATAGACGCTCGCAAGATGGCTTGGCGGCAGGTGAAAAACCTCGGCCACGCGACGCCGGTTAGAGAGGACCGCGTCGGTCTGATCAGAGGAACCAGCACCACAGTTCAGCCCCTTGAATATCCCGGAAGACACACCACCATGCCGGGTAAAAAAGCCGTGCTGACGGGGCAAAAGATCGTCTGATGTGATAATTTCAAGGGTC
>CAYPUW010000372.1:0-2273 GCA_964413925.1 uncultured Rhodobacter sp.
ACAGCTAAGACAATGGGTTAGACGTCATCTAAGGTAGTTATCTGGGTCAGCCCCTAAATATATTACCCTACCGACGCATAGAGGGGGGCTAGGATCGAGACATACATCACCTGCTGAGTCCGTTCCCGACGGGAAGCTCAGAAGGCAGATAACAGTGGTGCTTGGGCCTTAAAGGCCAAGCCCAAGATCGCCGAGATAGGCAATTGACGCAGGAATTTGGTTGCTATCGTTCAGTTCCAGCACCAGATGCGGCTTAGCGGGCAGGGTGGCGATGGCGTCAAAAACGCTCTTCCAGCAAATCGTACCGGCCCCGATCTGCCAATGGCGATCAGCGTAACCATCGGCGTCCTGAAGATGCACATGTGCCAGCATATCGCCCGCCATGCGGATGAACTGATCCACTGCGACCGCGCCGGTGACCCCGTGGGCATAATAGGCGTGGCCGGTATCGACCGACAGCTTGACGGCGGGGCTGTCAAAGCTCTGGGCAAGGCGCAAACGATCCAGCGGGTCGATATCCTGAATGTTCTCGATCACCAGCGTCACGCCTTGATTTTCGGCCCGTTTCACTGCCGCCGACAGGCAGCGATGCACGGCCTCAATTTTTGCGGCGCGCGCGTGGGGTTTCAAATCCAGATTGTTGTGGTCCCACGTTTTGTAAGGTGAGTGGATGACCATCTGCACCGCGCCAAGTTCGGCGCAAACATCCAGCCCCTGATCCATGCGTTTGACGACGATTTCTCGCACATCGGGGTCTTGGCTGTCGATCTCGAACCCCGAGAATGGCCCGTGAATTCCCAGCCGCCCCGAATATCCGTCAAGCAACCCTTTTGCCAGATCACAGAACGTCTTCCAGTCGCCGTTAAGCACGCTGGCAAAACAAAAATCCTGAAGCTCCAGATCGCGTTGCCCCTCCAACAACCAAGGCCGGAATTTCGCGAGATCCAATATGCTGAGAGCCGCGCCGATTGTCGGAGGTGTTCGCGCCATATGAAAGTCTCCGCCTTGTGAAATATTGCCTATTCAGAAGTTTGCGACAGCAAATCCACGCAGGCAAGCGCATAAAACGCGCCGCAGGTTTTCGCGGCGCGTTTAGGGAGGCTCAACAAGGGGTACCGCGGTATTTTACACCGGATTATCAACCCGAACAGTGGTGTAAACCTTGCCCTTCACCGGCTCTGACCAGTGCAGCATGATCTCCGAGCCGGTCGCGCCAAGCCGCGTGACCGCATATGGCACCGTATAAACCCCGAGATTCGTCGCCGTTTTGATCTTGTTTTCCGCCATTACCGAAACCACATGACGGGCCTTGCCGCCGAACGGCAGATATGCGGACAGATTGGCAGGCCAAGTTTGTGTCGTCGTCAGCTCCTCCATCGGGATCGTCACCGGATTAAAGGTTCGGTTAACCACGTTATTATAGGTATTACCCTCCCAGATCAGGTTACGAAACTTGCTGGCATCCATCGGTGCAATTGACGCATCAACCGCCTCTACCCGATCAATAGTTCCGCCGTTGATATGCTTGAATGTGTTGCCGGAAACATTCAAGCCGTTGATATAATGGCCGACCCCATGAGGCTTGATCTGGATAAACCGGAACCACGAGGCAGAGCCGTTTGACATGAAAATATTGCCAATAATCGACAGGCTACCAAAAGAAAACGTCCCTGCCGCGTCGGGCGTTTCGTCATGCTCGTTGGACCATGAGACAAAGCAATTATCGATGTAATTTCCGTTAATGACCGATTTTGGGTTGGTCGATGTCATCACAATTCCGGCGGTGCGCAACCCATTAGCCACGTTATCGCCTTGGTAAAAATGATTGCCCTCGATCATCTGCCCAGTGCCGTGAATCACCCCGAAATGGCGGAACCTGACACCGCGATTGTCGCGAATTTTGACATCATTTGCGTTAACATTGAACCCGATTGAGGCCCGAGCGCCAGCATTTAGCGTCTGCTCGTTGGAGATAAACTGGTTGCGATCAAGCTGCATTCCCGAGCAGCCCCCGCCAATAGAGGTGATCCCCCGCTCGCGAGGGCGGGTAAAATAGCAATCCTTAACCAAAAAAGTCAGCCCGTCTTTTGCCAGCATGACACCGTTGGATTGGCCCTCGCAGAAAAAGTCGATATTAGCGAGGGTGAAGCGATGCAACGACGTAAATCCGCTGAAATCCAGCAGATATTTAAAGCGCTTGAACGTGTAGGTTTGCTGCGCGGGGGCACCGAAAAGCGGCAGGCTCAACTGCAATGTTCCAGCCGCGATATTGA
>CAYPUW010000373.1:0-2271 GCA_964413925.1 uncultured Rhodobacter sp.
CCCGGCAACAGTTGCGCGTGGTGAAATAGCAAACAGAAAAGCTTTTCTTGGCAATTTTGTCTTTTATTGTGTACAGTTAACAAAAAACTAGAGGCAGTTTGGCAACAAGGGGCAATACCCGTGTCAGTTAATATTTCAAACAGGGTCCGTCTGGTGGCCCTTTTCGTGGTTGTTACCTTGGTGGCGTCGTGTGGATTGCCGCGCTCCGGGCCCAATAAGCGCGAGATTTATTCAAGCTCGGTTCAGCGTCAGGGAGACGCGTTTATCGTCACGATCAATGATCGCGTGGTGCAATATACCAGCGTTGCCCCGGTGATAGATTTCAGCGCCAAGTTCAAACATGCAGGCAAAATCGGCTCTGACATTATCCGCCCCGGCGACGTTCTTGGCCTGACCATTTGGGAAAATGTTTCCAATGGATTATTGGCGGGCGTCGGCCAAAACGCGTCGTCTTTGCAGCAAATTCAAGTTGATGCGACGGGCAGTATCTTCATCCCCTACGCGGGCCGAATCAAGGCTGCGGGCAACACACCTGAACAGTTGCGCGTGATTATCACCAAAAAGCTCGACGCCCAAACCCCGGATCCGCAGGTGATCGTAAAACGCCTTGCGGGCGACGGCTCCTCGGTCAGCGTAATGGGCGGGGTCGGCATGCAAGGCGTCTATCCGATCCAGGCCGCGACCAGAACGTTGACCGCGATGCTGGCCAAAGCCGGTGGTGTCACCATCGAGCCGGAGGTCGCCCAAATCAAAGTCACCCGCGGCAGCCAAACCAGCAAAGCATGGCTTGCTGACCTCTATTCAAACCCGAAATCCGATATAGCACTGCGCCCCGGCGACAAGATTTTCGTACAACAAGACCGGCGCGCCTTTACCGCTCTTGGAGCGACAGGGACGCAAAGAAGGGTGCCCTTCACCAGCCAAAAACTCAGCGCAATCGAAGCGATCGCCCAAGTTGGTGGCCTGAACAGTAATCTAGCCGACCCGACCGGCGTGTTTATTTTCCGCGATGAGCCCGCCGCAATTGCCAATGGCCTGCTCGGTCGAACCGATCTGAAAGGCAGTCAGAGATTCGCCTATGTTCTGGATTTGACAGAGCCGAACGGGATGTTTCTGGGGCGTGATTTCATGATCCGTGACGGCGACACGGTTTACGTCACCGAGGCGCCATTTGTGCAGTGGAACAAGACGTTAGGTGTTCTCAACAGCGGGATTGCAACGGGTAGCAGCGTCAAGACCGTCACCGGATTGTGACGTTTGCCTGAGCCAAGAGATTACGGCGGTCATAGGCCGGCCGCCAAGACTTTACATGCGTTCAGCGGCAGAATTTTATTCAAAAAACATATCCGGCGCATTCTGGAACGAGCAGGATATAACACGCGATTTGGCCTGCCAAAACGCAACGCCGGTCTGGTTGCGGTCTGGGGCCGTTCCCCTCGATCATGGCGCGCCAGACTGGTGGCAAAATACTTTGGCGCAGACATCATTTACGTCGAAGAGGCCTTTTTAAGTTCTCTCAACCCCGGTTGCAGCAGCGCGCCAACGCTTGGGCTGCTTATTGATCAAAAGGGGCCCTATTTTGACAATGCCCAAGCCAGCGAGCTTGAGGATTTGCTCAACTATAGCGACCTTGATTGCCCAGAGTTACAGACGCGTGCCAAACAGGCGTTACGGCTATTTCAGTCGTCAAGTCTGTCAAAATACGGCGCATTTGAAACGAATTGCACCTTTGATCAGACTGGCTACGTTCTGGTAATTGATCAGACACGCGACGATCCCTCAATCCGATATGGAGGCGCGAATGTCGAAAGTTTCGCGCGAATGCTGACGGCGGCAAAAGCCGAAAATGCCGGGGAGAAAATCCTGATTAAAACCCATCCAACGCCCCCCCATAGCCGCCACAACGGACATTTTTCCCGCACGGATATAGATGCACAGGTCCATTTTAGTTCAGACTCAACACCTCTGAATTTACTGATAAAAAACGCTAAAATAATATATTGCGTAACCTCGCCGATAGGGCTTGAAGCGATAATATCCGGCCACCGACCACGCGTTTTTGGCATGCCTTTTTACGGTGGCTGGGGGCTTAGCGATGATGAACAAACTTA
Source organism: uncultured Rhodobacter sp. (assembly GCA_964413925.1). Lineage (GTDB taxonomy): Bacteria > Pseudomonadota > Alphaproteobacteria > Rhodobacterales > Rhodobacteraceae > UBA5972. Next base: position 2,112 of record CAYPUW010000373.1, read on the forward strand.
CAAAAGGCGCGCACGATCACTGAACTTGCTGGAGTTTTTCACCGTCACAATGCTGCTCTACCCAAGGTGGTTTGATCCCTATCGCAACGAACTCTGTGAGTTTGAAACCCTGATCCAGAACCTTAAATCCCAGACGGAGGCATGGCAGCAAGATCAAAAC
>CAYPUW010000374.1:0-2270 GCA_964413925.1 uncultured Rhodobacter sp.
TCGGTTCCCTTCAAAAACAACGATCCGGGCGGCATTCTGGATCGGTCTGCTTTGAGCTTGGCTCGACTGCACTGCCCCATTGCAGAATTTGTCAGCTCCACCGTAGAGCAACACGAACTGCCGGTATCGATTGCCGGTGATTGTGGTGCGAGCCTGCCGGTTATGGCTGGTCTGCAACGGGCCGGGCTTGATCCGGTTCTTGTTTGGCTCGACGCTCACGGTGATTTCAATACGAATGAAACATCTTCTTCTGGATTTCTCGGTGGAATGCCGCTGGCCATGATGGTTGGGCGCGGTGATCTGTCTATCCCCGAAAAATCAGGCCATTCTCCCGTTCCCGAAAAGGATGTGTGGTTGATTGGAGCCCGCGACCTTGATCCGCTTGAAGAAATTGCTCTCCAAAAATCTAAGGTTCATCGCATGGCATTGGAGGCATTGGGTAGTCTTACATTTGACAGACCGGTTTACCTCCACATTGACAACGATATTATTGATGCCATGGACGTTCCCGCCAACAATTATCCTGTGGCGGATGGCCCAAGCCTTGCCGATACCATCAAGCAATGTTCAACGTTCGCCTCGCGAAATTCGCTATGTGCAATCTCGCTAAGCGGGTGGAACGGGCGATTGGATCACGACGACCGAACCAGCCGGGCGTGCCGGTCGCTGCTTTCTTCTATCGTCGGCAACCTTTAGGTGACAGGGCATGCTTACATGCCCAAGAGGCATGAAGGTTCGCCACCTCTTGGAAAAGCCCGACCTGACCGAAACACTGTTTGACGCGCTCAAAACTTACCTGGAAGCCGTCCGGTAATCCCCCCTAAATCCCGCTATTTTTCACCGTCACTTGTGTGCTTTTCTTAGCCAAGAACCTCGGTAACCGCCTCTTTCAGTTTCCCGGCGATTTCGTTGGCTTCATCATGGGTCAGGCAGAAAGGCGGCGCCAACCCGAGGATGTCGCCCTGTGGCATTGCCCTGCTAATGATGCCACGGTTCAGAAGTGCTGCGTTTAGTGCATAGCTGACCTTTTTATCTGCATCAAAATAGGTGCGGCTGTCTCGATCTTCGACGAACTCAACCGCCAACAGTAATCCATCGCCGCGAACCTCGCCGACATTGGCGTGGGCGCCGACCGCCTCCAAGAGAACCTTTTTCAGGTAAGCCCCCATGATGCCTGCATTCTCGACAAGCTTCAGATCGTCAAGCAATTTCAGGTTGGCAACACCGGCTGCCGCGCTGATCGGGTGGGCGGAATATGTCCAGCCATGGCCGATGGGACCAAGCTTGTCGGTGCCATCTTCCAGCACACGCCAGAACTTGTCGCTGACAATGGAGCCAGACAGAGGCGCGTAAGCCGACGTCAGGCCTTTTGCGATGGTGATGATATCGGGTTTCATGCCGTAATGCTCAGAGCCAAACATCGACCCGAGGCGGCCAAAACCAGTGACAACCTCGTCGGCGATCAGCAGGATATCGTGCTTGTCCAGCACGGCCTGAATGGCAGGCCAGTAGCCCTCCGGTGGGGGAACCAAGCCGCCGGTTCCAAGCGCAGGTTCGCCAATAAAGGCGGCGATGGTGTCGGCACCTTCACGATCTATCAACTCCTCAAGTGCGGCGACGCAATGGGCAACAAATTCCGGCTCGGACTGATCAAGGTTTTCGCGGCGATAGTAATACGGCGCTTCGGTGTGGAGCACCTGAGAAAACGGAAGGTCAAATTTGTTGTGAAACAGCTCCAACCCGGTCAGCGAGCCGGTCATGAGGCCCGAGCCATGATAGCCGCGCCAGCGCGAGATGATTTTCTTTTTCTCGGGGCGCTCGAGCACGTTGTTGTAATACCAAACCAGCTTGATGTTGGTCTCGTTGGCGTCTGACCCGCTGAGGCCGAAATATACTTTGGACATGTGGGCCGGCGCGCGATCCAGTATCATTTTGGCAAGCGTGATCGAGGCTTCGGTGCCGTGGCCGACATAGGAATGGTAATAAGCCAGTTCCTTGGCCTGCTTGCCAATCGCCTCGGCAATTTCCGGGCGCCCGTAGCCGACATTCACGCAGTAAAGGCCGGAAAACGCGTCTAGCAGGCGGTTGCCGTCGCGATCCTCGATGTGGCAATTCTTACCGCCTGTCACGACACGCTGAGGGATATTGCCACGGGCAAACTCGGCCAGATGGGTGGAAGGATGGAAAAAATTCTCGCGATCCCATTGTTCCAGTTTATCGTTCTTTAGCATTGTTCTTCCTTTTCTATTTTACGCCCAATCACGGCAGAC
>CAYPUW010000375.1:0-2266 GCA_964413925.1 uncultured Rhodobacter sp.
GGTAGTCTCATCTCTGTGGCGCTTTCCCTCGGGTTACCCCGGCCGGGCGTTACCCGGCACCCTATCTTCATGGAGTCCGGACTTTCCTCGCACAGCTTTCGCTGCACGCAGCCATCCAGCCATCCGCGCCTTCTGCGTTTATGTGGTGAGGATCAACGCGTCAACGGGGAAACGACGGGCCAGATAGTGCGCCATAGCCATATCGGTTTGATCAAGCGCCCCTTTGAAGCCCGCACGAAACCTCAGTCGAAATGCGGCCAGCAAATCCGCGTTCCCGACATCGGGCGTGTAGCCAAACACCACACAATCCGCGCGAAAAGCCTCGAAGTTTGGCTCTCGCCCCTCATAAACCTTCGGCCAGACCGAAAGGTTTAGCCGCGCCAATCGCTGCCAGTCAAACTTTGGGCCTGGATCAAATTTGCGCAAAGGCGCCATGTCGGAATGGGCAATCACCCGTTCGCGCGGGATGGTCCAGCGCACAAGAATGGCGGCCAGCAAGTCTTCTAATGCGGCCATCTGCGGCTCTGGAAACGGGCTAAATCCGGTGAGGGGACCGCCATTGGCCAGCTCGATCCCGACCGAGTGAGAGTTGATGTCCTGCATCTGCCCCCAAGAGCCACTTCCAGCATGCCATGCGCGCATTTCCTCATACACCAGTTGGAACGTAGTACCGGATTCGGCGATCAGATAATGGGCAGAGACCTCGGCGGCAGGATCGCACAAGCGCGACAGCGCCGCCTCGCAACTGCCCATCGCGGTATAATGCAGCACCACCATATCTGGCGGTTTACCATGTCTGCGAGGTCCGAAATTCGGCGAAGGCTGCCAGATATGCTCAGCACTCATCCGGTCGCCCGTTTACTGAACCAGTTTACGGTAGCTGTCGGGCGACCAATCGCAGGCAAAGCCGTCGCCATCCGGGTCAAGGTTTTTAGAGTCACGCTTGGGTCCACCGGCTTGCAAAAACGCCACCTGAGCGTCGTCGGAACTGCTGAACTTGGCGCAATTGCGCGCCGAGGCCGTTTTGCCCCCGCCAAAGCCGCGCGAGTATTTCTTTTCGCCAACTGCATTGGTAGAACTCAGCGCATATTCGACAACGCTAACGGTTTTTTTGCTGCGTGTCGGCAGCGCGGTTGGGGCAATGATGGCGAATTTCTTCTTTTGGGCGGCAAGGCGCGCCTTGTCGGCATCAGCGGTGGCTCGCTCGGTCACCGCGTCAAAATTCTGGGTGTCCGAGATCGTAGGGTTGTCGTTGTTGATGATGACCCCACCACCTGTCGTGCCATCTGTCGCACCAGCCGTTGCGGCCAAGGCGATTTTGGTGGCTTCGGCCGTGGCGACCGCATCGGTGGTTGCAGTATTGGTTGTGGCAGTATTGGTTGTGGCAGTATTGGTCGCGGTCGCGACTGGCGGCACCTTTTGCTCCACCGCTCCGCCGCCCACGGTCAGGTCGTTACAAGCCGCAAGAACCAGCAGGGCCAGAAAACTAATCGCTAATCGCATAGTCAATCCTCAGACAGAAATTTCCGCTTTTCAACCTCTTACCACCAATGATCGGGTTTTGAAACAAATCCGGCAGCGTTTTCCAGAGCATAGGCGGAATTCAGCAAATCGGCCTCTTCCCATGGGCGGCCAATCAGTTGCAAGCCAAGTGGCAGGCCGTCTTTGTCCAAACCTGCTGGAACCGAAATTCCTGGTAGTCCGGCAAGGTTAACGGTGACGGTAAACACGTCGTTCAGGTACATCTGCACCGGGTCCAAATCGGCCATCTCGCCCAAACCAAACGCGGCGGAAGGGGTGGTTGGCGTCAGGATCGCGTCGATACCGGCCTCGAAAACCTGCTCGAAATCCTGCTTGATCAGTGTGCGAACCCGCTGGGCGCGGCGGTAATAGGCGTCGTAAAAGCCCGCCGACAAAACATAGGTGCCGATCATCACGCGGCGCTGGACTTCGTGGCCAAACCCTTGTGCGCGGGTGCGCGAATACATCTCGTCAATGCCGTCACCATCCTGAAGTTGCGCGCGCCGCCCATAGCGCACGCCGTCATAGCGCGCGAGGTTGCTAGAGGCCTCGGCAGGGGCAATCACATAATAAGCAGGCAGCGCATATTTGGTATGCGGCAGGCTGATATCGACGATTTCAGCGCCCGCGTCGCGCAGCATATCACGACCTTGCGCCCAGAGTTTTTCGATCTCGTCGGGCATGCCGTCGAGGCGGTATTCCTTGGGGATGCCGATCTTTTTACCTTTGATGTCACCGCTCAGGG
>CAYPUW010000376.1:0-2255 GCA_964413925.1 uncultured Rhodobacter sp.
TTTCAGGTCGCTTTTTCAGGTCACCTATTCGCCGGTCCGCAACAGGGCCATATAAAACCCGTCCATACCGCCAAGATCGGGCCAATAATCAGGCCGAAGGCGCAAGCCACCGTCGGCGGTTTGCCAGTCGGGATCAACACCAAGGCTGGCCCAATCGACCGGCGAAACTATCAGATTTTCATGGCGCTCCAACGCTTTGGCTACCTGTGTTTCGCCTTCACGCGGCAACAGCGAACAGGTGCAATAAACCAGCGAACCACCAGGTTTCAAAAGTCCAAGGGCCGCGTCAATCAGACGCGACTGCAACTCAAACAGGCCCGACATATCCACCCCTGCCTTGGCAAACGGCAGATCGGGATGGCGGCGAATGGTGCCGGTGGCCGAGCAAGGCGCATCCAGCAACACCGCGTCAAACGGCTCGTCGGGTTCAAAACGGGTGGCGTCCTCGTCGATCAGATGGGCGCGCAGGCCAACCCGCTCGAGGTTTTCGCGCAGCCGATCAAGGCGCGCATCGGAAATATCAACCGCACTGACCCAAGCACCACTCGCCGCCATCTGCATGGTTTTCCCGCCGGGAGCAGCGCAAAGATCGGCCACGTTTTTACCGTCCACGTCACCCAACATGCGCGCGGGCAAAGCGGCGGCGGCGTCCTGCACCCACCAATCGCCCTCAACAAACCCCGGCAGCGCCGACACCTGCGGTCGCCCCGGCAGGCGCAAACTACCAGTGGGCAACAGCACAGCATTCAGGCGCTCGACAAACTCGTCACTCCGGCCCTGATCCTTAAGCGTCAGATCAATCGCCGCCCCCGCCTGATGGGCGGCTTCAATCGGCGCAAGCACCTGTTTGCCGAAATTCTTGGTGATCGGTCGCGCCAGCCAGCTTGGCAGCTTTTGCGGGGCCTGATCCTGCCACAAGGCCGGGCCTTCATCGGCAACTTTGCGCGCGACCGCATTAACCAGTCCCGCCAAATGTCCGGCCTTAGGGCTGCCGCGCACGATCTCGACCGCAGCATTGACCGCGCCATGGGCAGCGGTTTGCTCGGCCAGCATCTCGTAAGTCGCCAACCGCAACGCCTGCATCGCGCGAGGTTGCGGTGGTCGTTCGAGGTAAACATTCAGGATCGAATCAATGCCTTCAAGATGACGCAATACACCCGTGGCCATGGATTGCGCCCGCGCACGATCGGCGGGGCTGAGGCGCATAATCGGGCTTTTGGAACCCGACAACACCTCTGCCATCAGACGTTTGTCAAACAGCACACCGTGTAAAATCTGGGTCGCCGCCAACCGCGCCGCTATTGCCTTTGATGACATCAAGCGATCCCTTCTTGCCGTTGCCTATTGGGGCCGTATATCAAGGGGCACGCCAGAGCAAGCCAATGGGCCGCAATATGACCAAAACCGACAAAACACCCTATGACCAAAACCGCACCAGCGCCGCCACGCGCGCGCTAGCAGAAGCCAAAGCGCGCCGCATCGAGCGCGACAAAAAACAACGGCCGGTCGAGCTTGGTGGCCGCGACGGGCCAGAGCCGACCCGCTATAATGACTGGGAAAAAAAGGGCATCGCCTCTGATTTTTAATGTCGCAATTGGCGTCAGATTATCGGCGTTATTTTTCGCACGCGCGACAATCTGCGCTCGCGCCAAATAATCAACAACCCCCCCGCCACGATCAGCAACACGCCGGGGAACAGCTTGTCCACGGGGGCCTCGTCAAATATCAGCCAGCCGATGACGAACGCCGACAGAATACCGAAATAGTTAAACGGCGCCAAAATGCTCGGCGTTGCTAACCGCCAAGCGAACAGCAGGCACAGCACCCCCGTGCCGCCAAACAGCCCCATAGTGATCAGGCGCAACAAATCGACCATCGAGTGAACCGGCGAGAACCCCGTGGTCAACAACGCCAGCGTCACACTGCCAATTGCCGCAGCAAACGCCGAATAAAGATAAAGCAAGGTGTTAGGAACATCGCGGTCGATCAGGCGCACGCTGACACTGGAGGCCGCATATAAAAACGCCGCAACAAGCGGCAACAGGGCCACCAGCGAAAACGTCTCGGACCCCGGACTGACCACCGAGATCGCGCCGACAAACCCAAGCAAAACAGCCGCCCAGCGCACGATCCCGACCTGTTCTTTCAGCACCGGCACCGACAAAGCCACCGCAAACAACGATGATGTATAAGACAGCGCCGAGACCGTGGCGAACTCAAGCTTGCCGAGCGAATAATAAAACGAAAGCTGCGCG
>CAYPUW010000377.1:0-2231 GCA_964413925.1 uncultured Rhodobacter sp.
TAACAAACGCGCGATCCTCATCCTCAACCACCGCCTCAGCCCCGTCGCGGCAAATTTTCCACCAGTCAGAAACCTCGTTTCGGGTATTGATATTTTCGCGAATCGCCTCCCAAAAATCAGCGACCAAGCCCTCCGGCACCCCGGTATTTTTCAACTGCGAGGCCATGTCATCAACCGATAAAGTCGAGACATATCTGTGGGTTAGAGGTTTTAAATCTTCAACATCAAACTTGGTTGGGGCGTTACCAAAATGCCCAAGATCAAACCCCGCGATCAACTCGTCTACCGATGAGCAAAGCTCAATCGGCTCGCTCGACCCAAGCCGCGCCATATGCGACAACAACGCCATCGGCTCTATCCCGGCTTCGCGCAAATCACGCAAAGCCAATGTGCCAAGCCGTTTTGACAGCGCTTCGCCCTGTGGTCCGGTCAAAAGCGAGTGATGCGCAAATGAGGGGAGCTGCCCGCCAAGTGCTTGAATTATTTGAATTTGTGTCGCCGTATTGGTCACGTGATCCGCACCACGAACCACATGGGTGATGCCCATTTCAGTGTCGTCAACAACCGAAGCCAACGTATATAAAACCTGCCCATCACCGCGAATAAGCACCGGGTCAGAAACGCTGGCCGCATCAATTGAAACCTCGCCAATAATCCCGTCAACCCACTCGATCCTTTGACGATCCAGCAGGAACCGCCAATAGCCCGGATGGTCCTTTCGCAGGGCCTCTTTTTCAGCCTCAGTTAGCGCGCGCGCCGCACGGTCATACACCGGAGGCTTACCCATGTTGAGCAGCTTTTTTCGTTTAAGATCAAGGTCTACTGGCGTTTCAAAGCATTCATAAAACCGCCCCGCTGCGCGCAATTTATCCGCACCATCCGCATAAAGATCAAGGCGCGAGGACTGGGTTTCGACCCGGTCCCAATCAAGGCCCAACCATGCAAGATCCTGCTTGATCCCGTCGGCATATTCTGCTTTCGAGCGCTCAGGGTCGGTGTCGTCGAGCCGCAAAATAAACTGCCCGCCGGATTTGCGCGCGATCAGAAAATTAAACAGCGCCGTGCGCAGATTTCCAACGTGCAAAAATCCGGTGGGCGAAGGGGCAAATCGGGTGACTGTCATCGGGGTGGACCACTTGGTTGCGAAAACTTATCGCGGCAGTCCTATACCGGTTTCGGGCCAATGCCAACTAAGGAACGGGGGTTTGTTAATTGGCGAAAAACCGGCTAGGGTCGAGAAACCCAAGGGAGGGATGCTCGTGCAACAAACCGACCGTCGTATCAATTATATCGAATTTGCCGTCACCGATATCAACCGCGCCAAGGCGTTTTATGGCGAGGTTTTTGGCTGGAGCTTCACCGATTTTGGGCCGCAATATTGCGAATTTGACGATGGCCATATGAAAGGTGGCTTTGAAATCAGCGGAAAAGTCACGTTTGGCGGGGCTTTGGTGGTGATTTATGGTGACAATTTGGCAGAGCTTGCCCACGCTGTAAAACGCGCAGGCGGCGTTATTTCTAAGGCTGTTTTCAGCTTTCCCGGGGGGCACAGGTTTCAGTTTTTGGACCCCGAAGGTCATGAGTTGGCGGTCTGGTGCGAAAAATAATCGACGAAATCGTGATCCGGTAACCATTTGGCAATGATTGAGCGCTAAGCATTGGGTGTCCCGCCTGATTGCGGGACCTGTTTGCTTGCAACTCAGACCTCCAGTCTGTTCTTTGCGCCCCGTTTTTTTGAGCAGATTTCGGGGCGCAATCCACTTTTCACGGCGAGTTTGGGATTCGATAGAAGAAATAGCAAAAGCGTGTATAATCAACACGATAACGGCCCATATCAAAGGCTACGCGCGGCTTTTGGTTAACGTCACAAGGTTGGAATTAATTCTGCGAGGAGCCACAACAAAACACCCTTGGGAGCGCCGTGCAGTCCACTTGACGCGAATAAACGTTTTGGAGTGTGATAAAGCGTCGCGAACCAACTATGCGCGACGCTTTTATAAAATCACTTCTCTTCAGATGTCTTTTTGGCAGTGCTGATCCCCAATACGCGGTAAATTGCGCATGACGACATAACGGCCGTGAACAAAAGCACCAGTCCAATGATAAGGGCTGCCCACTTATAATTCGCCAAGTCAGGATACATGAAATAAACAGCGATAAGCGCCACTCCCACGATCGCACGTATGGCCCGGTCTGCGGACCCAAGATTTGTTCCAAACATTTTATCTTCC
>CAYPUW010000378.1:0-2229 GCA_964413925.1 uncultured Rhodobacter sp.
CACGTGCTGTTGCGCCAGAGTTGAACCTACCTCCGACTAAATCTTTCACCAAGGCCCCGAAACCGGCCAAAATACTCAAAGCGAACGCCGATCTCGCCCGAGATTTTCTTGAGCTGTCATTCGAGATGGAGAGCGGAAAACCCATCAACACCTTCTCAAGATTTGAGCAACCCATCACGCTGGCATTTGCCACACCCCCATCGCCGCTGTTCCAAGCGGATCTATCGCTACTTCTGAGCCGGTTTCGCAATGAAGCCGGCCTAAACATCCGGCAAATTAAAACCGGTCAAGACGCCAATATTGTCATTCAAACCCTTCCCAAACGCGTTTTACGCAAAACCGTGCCGCAAGCCGCATGTTTCGTTGTGCCACGAGTCAAGAACTGGACCGAGTTTCGCAAGAATCGCCGCTCGGGCAAGCTTGACTGGTCAACCTTAAAAATCCGTGAACGCGCGACAATTTTTATTCCCGACGACATCGCTCCGCAAGAAGCGCGCGATTGTTTGCACGAAGAAATAGCGCAGTCGCTCGGACCGCTAAACGACGTTTATCGCCTACCAAAAACAGTTTTTAACGACGACAACATCGTCTCTATTCTCGGCAGTTTCGACATGATGATGTTGAAGATTTACTATAGTGGCGAGCTAAAAAGTGGCATGAATCGCGATCAGGTGGCCCGCCTCCTGCCCGCCATCCTGAGACGGCTGCATCCAGAGGGCGAGACCATCGCCCGCGACGGGCAAAATGCCACGCCGAGGGGCTGGATTGACGCCATTATCGTGGCAACCGGCCCTGGCACCTCCAAAGCTCGCCGCCTGAGCAATGCCGCTAAGGCAGTCGCAATTGCGCGTGACAAAAACTGGCAGGATAACCGCCTCGGTTTCAGCCTGTTCGCGCAAGGCAGGCTTGCGCTTGGGCTTGAGCCTGATCTCGCGGTTGAAAGCTTCGCGCGCGCCTATACAACCTATGCCAGCCTTTACGGGACCGACGATATTCATACCGCTCAAGTGGCGCTGCAACTGGCGGCGTTCGCGCTCTCGTCCGGTGATTCGCAGTCTGCGCTCAAACTGATTAACCAAAGCTTACCGGCAGCGCAGCGCGGCCAAAATGCCAGCCTTTTGGCAACTCTTTTGATGATCAAAGCCGAAGCACTGGATTTCGAGGGTCGGCGTGCAGAGGCAGCAACGGTTCGTATGGACAGCCTCGGCTGGGCACGATATGGCTTTGGCACGACCAACAAAATCCGCGCGCGTTTGCGCGAAATTGCGGCGCTTCGAGCTGCCGACAAAAAACCGGGGGCCTAATGGTAAGTCTGATCGCGTTCGTCATAGGGCTAATCTATGGAGGCTGGCGCGCAAAAAATCGCGGCGGAAACTGGATGGATATGGCCCAATACGCATTGGTTTTCGGCCTTATAGCGTTGGTGATTTCGCTAATATTCGCGGCCTTCGCCGGTCGGCAAGGCTGGATATAATCCAGTGTTTCTGCCGCTTTTTACCAATCTAAGAGACGCCAAGCTGCCAGTCAGCTTGCGCGAATATCTTGATTTTCTGGCGGCGGTTAAAACCGGGATTACGCTTTATGATGTCGAGGGGTTTTACTATCTCTCTCGTGCAGCACTTATCAAAGATGAACGAAACCTCGATCGGTTCGATCAAGTTTTTTCCGCAACCTTTAAGGGTTTGGGAACTATTTCGCTTCAAGATGTGATTAATGCGGTCGATATCCCCGAAGATTGGCTGCAAAAAATGGCCGAAAAGCACCTTTCGCCCGCTGAAATGGCCGAGATTGAGGCGTTGGGCGGCTTTGACAAGTTGATGGAGACGTTAAAGCAGCGCCTCGCGGAACAGGAGGGTCGTCATCAGGGCGGTAGTAAATGGATAGGAACGGCGGGAACTTCGCCGTTTGGTGCCTTTGGCTATAACCCCGAGGGGGTGCGTATTGGTCAGGATAAGTCGCGCCACCAGCGCGCGGTAAAGGTGTGGGATAAGCGTGAATTCAAGAATCTCGACGACAGCGTCGAGCTTGGCACACGCAACATAAAGCTGGCCATGAAACGTTTGCGCATTTGGGCGCGGTCTGGCGCGGATGACGAGCTTGACCTCAACGGCACGATACGCGCGACCGCCGAAAACGGCTATCTGGATATCCAGACCTGCCCAGAGCGGCGTAACGCAGTTAAAGTCTTGCTGTTTTTGGATGTTGGCGGCTCGATGGACCCCTATATTC
>CAYPUW010000379.1:0-2229 GCA_964413925.1 uncultured Rhodobacter sp.
TTGCATGCCCTGACCGGCGACAAGCCGCACCACGATAGCAAACTGCTGTTGATGTTGGGCGAATTCAAAGTGTCCGAATTGACGACGGCCCAGCTTCGTCGTTGGCACAGCCTTGTCCGCGAAGAATGTGGGACATTCACGGCAAATCGCTGGGTGCCGTGCCTCAAGGCTGCTGGTGTGAAGCATGTGGGGCATCATTCGGCGCGACACTCGTTTGTAAGCACGCTGCAGTCGTTGGGCGTGGAAGTTGGGCTGGTTGCCAAATTAGCTGGTCATGCCAATCCGGCGGTGACATTGGGGCATTATACCCAAGCAGTTCGAGGCGGCGCTGACGCTGTTGCGGTTCTTGATGCGGCCTATTCTGCGAATTGAGGATATAGGCGCCCGTGGCCACGGGACGGCTATCTCGCGGCGCGGCCACATCCATAGCCCGCCACCACCGCATGCCCGTCCGTGATATCGCCCGTGGCACCGGCGATATGGTCTCTGGCGCAGGGTATCTTTTGCGCGGTAACGAGCGGATCGGCTCGCCATGACGATATGACCCTTCAGCGGTGATTTTCTGGACTCTCAGCAATTCTTGTAGTTGGCCGCCAATGGCACAGGTGGTGACATAGTCCCATTTTCACACGCCCAACTGAATATTCCAAACGGCCAATAGGTTTTCTGGACCCTTTTTCTGGACCCGAACCCATATTTTTCTGGACCCCAGATACCCTGACAAACCCAATAGTTGTGCCGAAATATCCGCCCGTGTTTTTCTGAAGCTTTTGGAAACGGCAAGGGACGCACGCGATGCAAATGTACTGGCTTACAAACCGGAAAACAGGCGAGGAAACGCTGGTGGACGGGGACACCGTGGCACGGGTTCTCGGGGTTGAGATCAGCTATGTAGATTGGTGCGTCAAAGTGGATGGGGTGTTTGAAAACGAGGCGTGGAAAGCGAGGTTGGGAAAGTAGTTTCAGCCTAAACCCGCCTTTCGCCGGACGATCTAGTGCTGCTGTGCAGCTTCCCCAGAATAGCCATTCTTCGCCAGTGCAGCATTTTCGCTGGGCGGATGATCGCAATCGGGGATAAGACGGGCGCCCGGTTGCATCGCTTGCCTTTTCCTAGATTTGTGTAATGATTTAAGTGACATTCAAACTCTGTGCGGGAAAGCAATGAAGTGCCATCAGTGTGAACGCCCGGCGATGTATTTTATCGGCGAGGAAAACAACATTCCCCTTTGCTTAGATTGTTACGCCAAGTTTCGGCGTATTCACGACATGGAGTTCCTTAAGAACGCCACGATGATGAACAATGCACTTGACAACATGGATATGGTGACGGGCTTCTTAACACCCGGAGGAAGGATGCCGGTGCAAGCATTGGCCCGCGCAATGCAAGGGAGTCACACATTGAACAACATCAATATCTCTCAGTCCCAAATTGGGGTTCTCAATACAGGGTCGATCGAGAAAATCGACGCTGCGATTACGCTGTCAAATGGCTCCGATGCTGAACTTATCGGTGCACAAATCAAGTCCTTTACTGAAACTGTGATTCAGTCTGAAGAATTGAACGCTCAAGATAAAAACGAAGTTTTGGAACTTACTGAAACTTTGGCTGAAGAAGTGGTTGGAAGACGCAAACCAACCACTATCAACGCCGTTATGAATGCCATTTCTGAGAAGTTAACCGATTTCGCGACTTTGGCAGGCGCTGCCGAAAAGCTTTGGCAAGTTGTGCGTCCATTCCTGCCGAGTTAACCGTCTAACCGTTTGGACGACGCGACGGTCATGTGTTGCAGCGGGCCGCTGAAGCTGACGTTGGCCGGATCACCCTCGCGGCGGTCTAGGTCCAGTCCCACCACCCCCTTTGCGGCGACTCTGTATGAGAACTTCTAATAGATGTCCGGTTTTGAGTGCCGGACTTCCGCCTGCGCTTGATGCAGCGAATGTCGGCTTGCAGGCACCTTTCCAACCGCTTGGTTTTAATTACAGTTCCCCCAGAGCCTTGATTTGCGCTAGTGCCACGTGAAGCTGGTTGTCGGTCAACTTCCGCAACAGAGCCATCGCCTCGGCTTCCAGTTTCAGGCGATTGGGGCTGACATCATCATCAAATGATCCATTTGGGAAGAAATCCCGCAACGGCTTTTCAAGCGTTTCCGACAGGGCCACCAGCGTCTCCAAGGTCGGCAGGCTTTTACCCCGCTCGATGTTGGAAATGGCTTCTCCGGTTCGCTTGAT
>CAYPUW010000380.1:0-2218 GCA_964413925.1 uncultured Rhodobacter sp.
GTCTCGCCGCGCTCCACCTGATGCTGGATCGGCTCAAGGCCGCCTTGAGGTTTAATCGGCACCTCATTCACCGGCTTATCAGCGTTGTTAATGGCGTTGGAGGCGATCAGTTTGATGTCTAGCAACCCGCCTTTTGCGCCACCAATGGCCGAGCCGCCGGGCAGCGCCAGCAGCTCTCCTGCGCGTAGTCTTTGGTCGGCACGAAGCCCGTTATGAGCTGCCAGCGCCTCTGCCCCAAGGCCCACGCGCGCTGCGAGCGTTGTGACCGTGTCACCTTGTCTGGCCGCGACCATTTGGTAGTTCGGATATGAAATAACCCCTCTGGAGTCGGGTTTGGGGCGCGGGGCCGTGCGCAAGGCCGGGTCGTTTTTGTTGAGGTTAAAGCTCTGAATATCCAGCCCGGCATTGCACGCGCTAAGAGTGCCCGCCGCCAATATCACGCCACCAAGCCGCATTATCGTCCGAAATCTCATTGCCATTCTAGCCACCCACTTATCCGTCACATCATTCTATGCCCCGACTGATACTAGCCTTGAGCGATCCCTTCAACCAGTGGAACGAATCGAACCTCGCAAAGCTCGGTATAATCCAGCCCTTCGGCGGTTTTCCGCACTTTTATCAGACTTTGAACCGTATCTGACTGCCCCACGGGCAAGACCATGATGCCGCCAACGCGCAATTGCGCCAGCAGGTTCGCCGGAGGGTCTTCTGCTGCAGCCGTCAAAATGATCCGATCAAACGGTGCTTGATCCGGCAGACCGAGTGAGCCATCCGAAGTCATCACAGTCACATTCACCAAGCCAAGAGTTTCGATGATTTGGCGCGCCGAGCGGGTCAATTCGCGGTGGCGCTCGACCGAGTAGACCCTGCGCGCGAGATGGCTGAGAATAGCCGCCTGATAACCCGAGCCAGTGCCGATCTCCAATACTTTGTTGCGCGGCTGAACGTCGAGCGCTTGTGTCATCAGCCCGACAACCGAAGGCTGGCTGATGGTTTGGCCACAGGCAATCGGCAGCGGTCGGTCCTCATAGGCGCGGCTCGCGAACAGGCCTTGAACGAACAGGCCGCGATCAACTTTTTCCATAGCCTCCAAAACTCGCACATCGGTCACCCCGCGCGATCTGAGCGAGAATAAAAACTGCATCTGGGTTTCGGGGGTAAGGGTCATGAAATCGCGTTTGCAACCTTGTCCAGAACGTCATGTGCGGTCAGGTCCGCGCGCATGGGCGTGACCGAGATATAGCCATCTAGATTGGTGTGAACATCGGTGCCGGGCGCTGTCGGCTCGTGTTGCGCGCCGCCCCTGACCCACAGAAACTTGCGCCCTGACGGGGATTGATGCGGCTCGACTGCAAAGCCGCTATTGGCGCGAAAACCTTGCGCTACCACCTTGTTCCCCTTGACTAATTCCGCAGGGATGGGCGGAAAGTTGATGTTGTAAAACACCCCGTATGGCTGATCCTGCCAAATACCGTTGGCCAGCAAGCGCTCCAGCAGCGGCGCGGCGAATGCGCCTGCGGCCTCGAACGGGTCGTCAAGTTTGGCATTGTCTGGCCCGAAATATTGCGACAAGGCAACCGAGCGAATTCCGTGCAATGCGCCCTCCAGCGCTGCGCCAATAGTGCCGGAGTAAAGCGTATTCTCGCCCGCATTATTGCCGCGATTAACCCCCGACAGGATCAGATCGGGCGCTGATGACATCACCTCGCAAACGCCCGCCAGCACACAATCGGCGGGGGAGCCTTCGACCGAGTAGCGGCGCGGCGCTAGCCTCGTGATCATCATCGGTTTGACATAAGAGATGCAATGGCCGACTCCGGATTGCTCAAGCGCGGGCGCAACTGTCCAGACCTCGCCATCTTTTCCAGCGAGCGCGGTGGCGATCTGTTCCAACACAACCAGCCCCGGCGCGTTGATCCCGTCGTCATTGGTGATGAGTATGCGCATGAAAAGAAACCCAGCAGTTAGTTGATGACTGCGTAGCTACAACATGCGGTTGATCATGGAAAGAGGGGTAATCGGCGGGACGATTGCTTAAGCAGCAAGCTCGTAAATGCGCCTGAATCGGCGGGGCTTTCATCTGCGCCAGCGAGCATTGCTCGGGGCACAGATGGTTTGCTTTGAATTGGTTGAGTGGACAGTCAATGTCTGGCAAGTCGTGACCTACCGGCCGGACTCTGTGCTCATATCATTGCCAAAAGTCCGGGTGGATTTGAAA
>CAYPUW010000381.1:0-2213 GCA_964413925.1 uncultured Rhodobacter sp.
GTTGATTTTCCGCCACGGCAGCAGTTTTTATAATTTCAAAGGCCTGCGCGCCTTTAAGCAAAAGTTCAAACCAGAGTGGCACCCACGCTATTTGGCCATCCCCGGCGGCACCCCGCCATTGGTTGCGTTGAAAGATGTGGCCTTGCTGATCGCCGGTCATAATCGCACGCCGATCCACAAGGAAGCCCGCTCCGAGCAGAGCGCGGTTAAGGTTGGTTAACGCGCGCGCCTTTTGAGATTTTAAAACGTACAATTTGTACAAAATCGACCGCGTTTTGTACAAAACGTACGTTTTAAGCCCGTGTAGCCTTGGTTTCGCGGCTGAGAATGCGGCATTTTTCAGAGCGGGGTTCGGGGCAAGGTGACGGTGGCGCGCAGACCGCTCTCGTCGCCCTTCGCGCCGGGCAAATCACGCCGGTTAACCAATTGAACCTGGCCCCCATGATTGAGCACCAGCGCGCGCGCAACCGCCAATCCCAGACCAACGCCGCCAGTCTCGCGACTGCGCGATGTCTCCAATCGCAAAAACGGATCGAACACTTTTTCCAACTCAGTATCGGGAATTCCCGGACCATTATCGTCGATATTTATAGTTAACATATCCGGCTGTTCGTCGAGATAAACCTGCGCTTGCCCCGCATATTTCACCGCGTTTTCAACCAGATTGTCGAACAGTCGCCTGAGGGCTACGGGTTGGCCGCTATAGGCGGCGCGCGTCGGGCCGCTATAGGTCACGTCATGGCCAAGCTCGGCCATATCATCGCAAACGGTTTGTAAAAGTCCAGCAATATCAATAGGTTTCGGGGATTCCGGTTCTTTATCGAGCCGCGCGAACGCCAAAGTCGCGGTGATCATCGTCTCCATTTGTTGCAGATCGGAGAGCATTTTCTGGCGTGGATCGCCGGCGGCCATGAACTCGGCGCGCAGACGCAGGCGCGTGATTGGCGTGCGCAAATCATGCGAGATCGCGGCGAGCATTTGGGTGCGGCCATCAATGAGTCGCTGCAACCCGTGCTGCATGGTGTTAAACGCGCGCGCGGCTGTGGCGACCTCGACGGGACCATCCTCGGGCAGGTCCGGCGCGTTGACATCGCGGCCCAGACGCTCGGCGGCGGCGGCGAAAAACGCCAGTGGGGCGGTTGAGCGGCGCACGGCCCAGATGGAAAAGCCCGAGACGATCACGGCCCCCACCAAAAAAGCCCATAAAAACCGTGACTTCCAGATGGATTGAAAGCGCGGCTTGACGATCAGAATATTAACCCAACCGCCTTGAGGCAGGCGATATGACAGCGCGATACTGTCGCCCATACGCCCGTTTTGCATCATACGCCCCATGCCGGAACTCATTCCCATCGCGTCCATTTCTGCGGAGCTAAAACCGAACCCCATGCGCGGCTGAACCTCTTTGCCGCAAAGGGTTTGGGCCTTGGTGAACGTTTCCAGAAATGTTTGCTCAAAGCCGGTGAATGACGCAATGTTCATGTCGCTTTGGCGCAGATTTCCAGAGCCAAGTTGAGCGATCAGGCTGGCGCGTAATGTGCTGGCATTGGTCGAGTTGTCGTTTGTTTTTATGATCGGGAGGGCGGTGGTGGTGATGCTCAGCCCGCTGCCCGATTGCGCACAGCCTGCGGCCAAAAGGTCGGCGGCAGGCAGGTTTTGAAGCGTGCGCAAAACGGCGGCGACCCGCGCAGCACTGCTGGTTCCGAGCGCGAGCGACACGGCGGCTTGACGGTCGCCGGTATAGATTAACAAACTGATAAGATTGGAGCCGACCAGTCCAAGCAACAGAACCAGCGTGGTGCGCGCAGTCAAAGAGCGGGGGAGCAGCTTCATGGCAGCGAACTTACCTGCGGCGTGAACAAATAGCCGCCGCTGCGCACGGTGGTGATCAGGGTTGGTTTGGCGGGGTCTGCCTCAAGTTTTCGGCGCAATCGGCTGATTTGCACGTCAACCGAGCGGTCAAACGGTTGGGCCTCGCGCCCGCGCGCCATGTCAAGCAATTGCTCGCGGCTGAGCACGCGCTGGGGGTGGGTGACGAGGGCGACCAGCAGGTCGTGCTCCCCCGCGCTGAGCGGCGTGAGCAAGCCATCAGGCGAGGTCAGCTCGCGGGTTTTCATGTTGAATTGCCAGTCGGCAAATCCCAGTATATCGTTGGTTTCATTGGGTTTACTGGTAGGGTTGAGCTGACTGGTGCGGCGCAGAACCGCCTTGAT
>CAYPUW010000382.1:0-2210 GCA_964413925.1 uncultured Rhodobacter sp.
GAGTTCGATGCCGATGTGCTGCTGGCCGACAAACAAAGCGATCTCGCGGTGTTAAAGCTGCGCGGCGTTAAGGATTTGCCGGCGATCAAGCTTAGGCGGTCCAAGGATATCGAGGTTGGCGATCTGGTGCTGGCCATTGGCAATCCATTCGGGGTCGGACAGACCGTTTCCAGCGGCATCATCTCGGGTCTGGCGCGTTCAGGCGGGGCGATGGGCAATGCGCGCTCTTATTTCATCCAGACCGATGCGCCGATCAATCCCGGCAATTCCGGCGGCGCGCTGGTGGATATGCAAGGCGCACTTGTGGGCATCAATACGTCGATCCTGACCCGCTCGGGCGGCTCCAACGGTATCGGGTTTGCCATCCCGGCCGATCTGGTCGCGAGCTTTTTGAAACAGGCGCAGGCGGGAAACCGGACATTCGTGCGCCCGTGGGCCGGGATGGTTGGCCAGCCGGTTGACAGCACGCTGTTTGAGGGGCTTGGCCTTAGCCGCCCCGAGGGTATGGTGATCGCCGACATTCACCCCCAAAGCCCGTTCGCCAAGGCGGGGTTAAGAAAGGGCGATGTGATCACAGAGATCAATGGCAGCCCCGTCAATGGCCCTGCCGAGATGCTTTACCACATGTCGGTGCTGGGAACGGGAGGGACCGCCGACGTGGCCTATGTTTCGCGCGGCAAGGCCAAGCGCGCCAAGGTTCAGATGATAGTGGCCCCCGATAGCCCCGCGCGAAATCGCCAGACCATCAGCGGCAACAGCCCGCTTGACGGATTGAGTGTTGTGCGCATCAACCCCGCCGTGATCGCCGAGACCGACCTGTCGATCGCGGCCCAGGGCGTTGTGGTGATGGAGGCCACAGGCGTTGCCGCCCGGCTTGGTTTTCGTCGCGGTGATATTCTGCGCGGGGTTAATAATCACAAGATTGCCACCGTTAAAGATGCGCTCAAAGCGGCCAAGCTTTCGACCAGCCGTTGGGATGTAACGCTGGAGCGTCGTGGTCAGCTCATGACCATGCGGTTTAAAGGCTGAGTGCGGGCGCGCGTTTGCGGCTTTTCGCGGCGCGTTATCGCGGCTAGACTGGTCCCATGTCCGATCTGTTCGACCAGTCGCCAAATGACGGCGCGAAAAACACCGCACCGCGCCCGCTTGCGGATCGTTTGCGCCCCAAATCCCTGTCCGAGGTGATCGGCCAGAGCCAGATTCTTGCGCCCAACGGCCCGCTGCCAACCATGCTGGCGGCGGGGGCTTTGTCGAGTATCGTGTTTTGGGGTCCGCCGGGGGTTGGCAAAACCACCATCGCGCGGCTGTTGGCGGACGAGACCGATCTTAGTTTCGTGCAGATCAGCGCGATTTTCACCGGCGTTCCCGAGCTGCGCAAAATGTTCCAATCCGCCAGCCTGCGCCGCCAAAACGGGCGCGGCACCTTGCTGTTCGTTGACGAAATACACCGTTTCAACAAGGCGCAGCAGGACGGTTTTCTGCCTTATATGGAGGACGGAACCATCGTTCTGGTCGGCGCGACCACCGAAAATCCGTCGTTCGAGCTTAACTCGGCCTTGTTGTCGCGCGCCCAAGTGCTGGTACTCAATCGCCTGACCTTGGCCGAGCTTGAACTGCTGGCGCAACGGGCCGAGGGCGAGATGGGCCGCGCGGCACCCTTGAGTGCTCAGGCGCGCGAGGCGCTGCTTGAAATGGCCGACGGCGACGGTCGCGCGCTTTTGAACTTGTTGGAGCAATGTTTTGCGTGGAAAGAGCAAGGCCCGTTTGATGTGGACGCGCTTTCCGCCCGCCTGTCGCGCCGCGCGCCAAAATACGATAAATCCGGCGACGAGCATTACAACCTGATTTCGGCCTTGCATAAATCGGTGCGTGGCTCTGACCCCGACGCTGCTCTTTACTGGCTGGCGCGGATGCTCAAAGGCGGCGAAGATCCGCGTTATCTGATGCGCCGGATCACCCGCATGGCGGTGGAGGATATTGGGTTGGCTGATCCCCAGGCGCAAAATCTGTGCCTGCAAGCTTGGCAAACTTACGAGCGTCTCGGCAGCCCCGAGGGCGAGTTGGCAATCGCGCAATCGGTGATTTATCTGGCGCTGGCCCCCAAATCCAACGCCGCCTATTCGGCGTTTCGCGCGGCTTTGAGCGCGGCCGAGAAAACCGGCTCCGAGCCACCACCCAAACATATTCTTAACGCGCCGACCCGAATGATG
>CAYPUW010000383.1:0-2206 GCA_964413925.1 uncultured Rhodobacter sp.
GGGCAATGGCCGGGCTTACTGAAAGTCGTGGACCGGAGGGCAAAGATAGCTTTTGGACCTGGCGTAAGTTGATGTATCGGTTCCTTGAGGTGCTCAACCCCACCGATATCGAGGCGATTGCCGCTTTTGCGCAGATGGAGATGTTGCGTGCGGGTTTTGCCTCTGTGGGCGAGTTTCACTATCTGCACAACCAACCCGGCGGAGCTGCGTATGACGACCCGGCAGAGCTGAGCAATCGCATATTCGCCGCCAGAGAGCAGAGCGGTATTGGTCTCACTCACCTGCCGGTTCTTTACAGCCACGGGGGGTGCGACGGGCGTGAGTTGACGGGGGGGCAGATGCGATTTGGGCTGACGATTGAGCAATTTGAACGCCTGCTATCGGCTTGTGATGCGTGTGTGAACGCTCTTCCTTCTGATTGTGGTTTGGGTGTTGCGCCTCACTCGCTGCGCGCGGTTTCGGTTGATACGCTTGCGGCGGTTTCCCAGTTGCTGCCGGATGCTCCGCTGCACATCCATATTGCTGAACAACTGGCCGAGGTCAGCGAGGTCAAGGCGCATCTCGGGGCGCGTCCAGTGGAGTGGTTGCTCAATAGTTTCGATTTGGACCGTCGCTGGTGTCTGATTCACGCCACGCAAATGACCGAGGCCGAAATCCGCGATCTTGCAAACTCCGGCGCAGTGGCGGGGCTTTGTCCTATTACGGAATCAAATCTTGGGGATGGCGTATTTGACGGGGTGAATTACCTCAATCAGCGGGGGAGTTTTGGATTAGGAACGGATAGCAACATTCGGATATCATTGACAGAAGAAATACGAACGCTGGAATATTCCCAGCGTTTGCGTGATCATAGTCGTGCTGCATTTGGTGATCACAAAATCTCGACAGGATACCAGATTTATCAAAATGCAGCCACAGGCTCGGCGCTGGCATTGGGTCGTGATAGCGGTGTGATCACAAAAGGGAAATGGGCTGATCTTGTGGAAATCGACACCAGCCATCCAGATTTTGAGGGTTTGAGGGGTGAGCGTTTACTCGATACTTGGCTGTTTGTGCGCGATGATCATTCGGTGCGAAACCTGTGGTCAGCGGGGCGGCATTTGGTTCGAGACGGACAGCATATTAGCGAGGCGGAGATCACTCTGGCCTATCGCCAAAGTCTTCGTAAATTGAGGTCTGGTTTATGAGCGGTGCAACCTATCAGCGGATACAAACCGAGGTTTTGCACCGCATCCGCGCCCGCATCTGGAAGCCCGGCGATATGATCCCCTCCGAGGTCGCATTGGCGGCGGAATTTGGCTGTGCGCGCGCGACCGTCAACCGGGCTTTGCGCGAGTTAGCCGAAACCGGCATCCTTGATCGTCGCCGCAAAGCCGGAACCCGTGTTAGCCCCGATCCGGTCCACAAGGCGACATTTGATATTCCGGTGATCCGCCGCGAGATCGAGGCTCTGGGCGGAACCTATCGCCATGCAATACTAGAGAGTACCTATGTCTTGGCCCCCAGTTTTATTCAGGCGTTGATGAGGCTTGATACCCATGCGGAAACCCTGCATGTGCGTACGTTGCATCTGTCTAATGACCAACCCTATTTGTACGAGGATCGATGGATCAACATGGCAGAAGTGCCGGGCATCCGGTCGGCAGATCTGTTGCGCGTGAGTGTGAATGAATGGCTTGTACAAAATGCGCCGCTAAGCGGTGGCGATATTACCTTCATGGCTAAAAACGCTGACGCGATCGAGGCTGAAGCCCTTGATACCACTGTTGGCACAGCGCTTTTCGTTACCGAAAGGTTAACGCGGATCAATCAGTCATCGGTGACTTTCGTCAGGCTCGCCTATGCGCCGGGATATCGTATGGCAACCGGAATATGACCGTATATCGGGCGCTTAAGATCGCTCAGATGTCGCGATAATAACGATCTACCGATAGCTTCAAGATCAAAAATGCCAGTGGTGTCAGGTGAAAAAGCATGTCGAGTATGTCGGTCCGATTGCTCAGAGTTCCCTCTGCCAGCATTTTTAGTTTTTGCCATAGATGTGGTTCGGGCAAAAATGGGGCGAACCCTAAGAAGATGGTCAGAACGATCAGGTTTTTCAACGAGATTAGGTTGGTAATTTTTTGCATGAAACACCTTCGCGAGAAAAAATGGCGCGGTTGACGGGGCTCGAACCCGCGACCTCCGGCGTGACAGGCCGGCACTC
>CAYPUW010000384.1:0-2195 GCA_964413925.1 uncultured Rhodobacter sp.
CTGCGGTTCAGCGGTTTCTTGCTTCGTTGCTGTCGCGGGAGGGCGGCTCAGGCAGGTTCATATCTGCGGTGGCTCCAAGCCGATGCCGGTAAGAATGATCTGTTTGACAGAGCGTTTGGCCTCTGCCCAGTCGGCCTCGTTCAGGGGGGTGCCGCCGTTCAGGGTTTCGATTTGGTGGCTGAAATCGGCGTAATGCTGGGTGGTGGCCCAGAGCATATAGAGAAGATGGCGCGGATTGACCGGGTTCATGCGGCCCTCGTCGATCCATGTCTGGATCACTTTCATGCGCCCTTCGGTCCACTCGGCAAGGGTGGTTTCAAGGTAGTCCTGAATGACGGGCGCGCCGTGCATGACCTCGCTGGCCCAGACTTTGGAGCCTGCGGGATAGGCGCGGCTTAGCTCCATTTTCGCGTCGATATAGGCTGCGATGCCCTCGGCGGGGCCATCTGCGCTGTCAAAAACATCGGCGGCGCGCAGCCAGATGTGGAAGATTTTCTCGACCACTTGGCGGTAAAGCGATTCCTTGGTGGGGAAGTAGTAATGCAGGCTGGCCTTGGGCAGGTCGGCCATATCGGCGATCAGTTGCATGGTCGCGCCGCCAAATCCGGCCTCGGCGAAGACTTTTTCAGCCGCAGCAAGGATGCGTTGCTCGCGCGCGCGGCGGCGCTCTTTCTGGCGGGGGGGCTTGGTTTGAACGTTCATTGCGGCGATACCCCAGATTTTTCTTGACCGATTGGTCAGCTTGTGGTCCCGTATTCCTGACCATATGGTCAGAAACCAGATTGACGCAAGGGTAAAGAAATCCCCTTTGCGCCGCCGCGAAGGGGGAAAGTCGGATGGCTGCGATCAGCGACAACATGAAAATCAACAGTGACCGTTTGTGGGACAGCCTGATGGAGATGGCCAAAATCGGGCCGGGCATCGCGGGTGGCAATAATCGCCAGACCCTGACCGATGCCGATAATGAGGGGCGGCATCTGTTTCAGCGCTGGTGTAAGGAGGCGGGCTGCTCGATGGGTGTGGACAGCATGGGCAACATGTTTGCGCGGCGTGAAGGCACGGATCCTGATGCGCTGCCGGTTTATGTTGGCTCACATCTGGATACGCAACCGACCGGCGGTAAATATGATGGCGTGTTGGGGGTGCTTGGCGGGCTGGAGATTTTGCGCTCGCTCAATGATCTTGGCATCAAGACGCGCCACCCGATTGTTGCGGTCAACTGGACCAACGAGGAGGGGACGCGGTTTTCGCCCGCGATGTTGGCGAGCGGCGTGTTTGCCGGGGTTTTGACGCAGGAATATGCCTATGGGCGCGAGGACGCCGAGGGCTTGAAGTTTGGCGATGAGCTAAAGCGGATCGGCTGGGTTGGTGACGAGGAGGTTGGCGCGCGCAAAATGCATGCGCTGTTTGAGTTGCATATCGAGCAGGGGCCGATTTTGGAGGCCGAGGGCAAGGAAATCGGGGTGGTTACCCACGGGCAGGGCCTGCGGTGGATCGAGTGCACCGTGACCGGCAAGGGCCAGCATACGGGATCGACCCCGATGCGGATGCGCCGGAATGCGGGGCGCGGGCTGGCGCAGATCACCGAGCTTGTGCACGAGATTGCCATGCAGCATCAACCCAATGCGGTGGGGGCGATCGGGCATATAGATGTCTATCCCAACAGCCGCAATATCATCCCCGAGAAGGTGGTGTTCACGGTCGATTTTCGCAGTCACGAGGTGGATACACTGAACGGGATGGTTGAGGAATTGCTGGCCAAAGCTCCGGCCATGTGCGCGGCGATTGGCTGTGAATTTGAAAGCGGGGATGCCGGTCATTTTGATCCGCCTGCGTTTAACGAGGAGTGCGTGGGGGCGGTGCGTTCGGCGGCACAGCGGCTGGGATATAGCCATATGGATATTATTTCCGGTGCGGGGCATGATGCCTGTTGGGTCAATCAAGTGGCCCCGACCGCGATGGTGATGTGCCCTTGTGTGGATGGGTTGAGCCATAACGAGGCCGAGGAAATCTCGCAAGACTGGGCCGAGGCGGGGACCAATGTGCTGTTTCATGCGGTGGTCGAGACGGCGGGGATTGTGGCGGGGATTGTGGAATAGGCGTCGATTTCTGGCGGGTTTTATTGGGGGCGCTGCCCCCGGACCCCCGAGATATTTGGACCAAGAAGAAGCAGGCTGGAGCTTGTGTCAGGGAGG
>CAYPUW010000385.1:0-2190 GCA_964413925.1 uncultured Rhodobacter sp.
AACAAGCGCTGAACCCGCCGCGCCAGATTGTCGGTATATTCGCTCACCGGCCCGTGAATATCGACAAGGTTCTTGCCAAATTTCTCCGCCAGCGACCAGCTCGCCGGAAAGCACAAAACCCCGGCAGTCAGAAGATGCTCGTCGCCCTGCCCCTCCATCAGGATCAGGTCCTCTTGCACAAGGCGCGCGGCGGTGACGAGCGGGGCGGTCGCGTCAATGCGCACGCACCGACCATCCGGGCAGATGATCTGATCCTGCGAAACCTCAAAGCCGTCAAGCGCGCGAATTTCGTCGATGATCGCAGCCAAAAGTTCCTGAGCGGCGTCGATTGCCCGCGTGTCTTGGCGGCAAACCTCACCCAAACGCTCGGCCAGCAACTGCTCGCGATACGCCATTTGCGCGCCATAAACCTCGTCCACCCACAGCCAGTCGCCGGGGTTGAGCGAATTTATGCCGGGCAGACGGCGGGTTTTTGGCTCCATCCACGGCTTGATCGGCAGCGAGTTTTGGCATATTTCGCGCAAGTTTGTTCGCCTTCTTACAGGGGTTCGTGATCCTTCCAACTCTGCACAGCCCGCCAAGGATTGGCAAGATGTGGCTAAATCATTCTTCACCTTGCCGTGACAGATGCGTGGCTTGTCTTGCACCCAAGCCCGCCTGCCCCCATTCTTGGCTCAGCCGCTCTGGTTTCAATCGCGGCAAAGATGACAAGGACCGAGAAATGCCCAGCGAAAAGATCACCTTCCAAGGCCATTCCGGCGAAAATCTAGCCGCGCGTTTTGACCTCCCAGAAGGCCCGCATCTGGCAACCGCGATTTTTGCCCATTGTTTCACCTGCTCCAAGGACATCCCCGCCGCACGGCGGATTTCGCAACGACTGGCGGCAATGGGCATCGCAGTTTTGCGGTTTGATTTCACGGGGTTGGGTCATTCCGAGGGGGAGTTTGAGAACACCCATTTCTCCAGCAACGTCGCGGATCTGGTTCTCGCAGCGGCATATCTGAGCGATAAAGGCATGGCCCCGAGCCTGCTGATCGGTCATTCCCTCGGCGGGGCGGCGGTGCTAAAAGCCGCGCCTGAAATCCCCTCGATCAAAGCGGTTGCCACCATTGGCGCGCCGTTTGATCCCGAGCATGTCACCCATAATTTTGGCACCTGCATCAGCGATATTCAGCGCGACGGGCAAGCGACGGTTAATCTTGGTGGGCGTCCTTTCACCATTCGCAAACAGTTTCTCGACGATGTTTCGGCAACCGAACTGGCCCCCGTGATCGCCAATCTCAAAAAAGCGCTGCTGGTCCTGCACGCGCCCACCGATACCTATGTGGGCATTGAAAACGCGTCCCAGATTTTCATGACGGCCAAGCACCCCAAGAGTTTCATCACCCTTGATGACGCCGATCATTTGCTGACCCGCGCCGAGGATGCGGAATATGCCGCCGAGGCGATTGCGGCGTGGTCGGGGCGCTATCTCGATATCTGTCAGCCCTCCCCGCCTCCGGGTGCGCCCGAAGGTATCGTGCGCGTGACCGAGGCCGATCCTGACGGGTTTTTGCAAGACATCAACGCCGGTCCCCACCATCACGCTTTGGCGGACGAGCCGTTAACTTACGGCGGCACCAATCGCGGCATGTCGCCTTATCAATTGCTGTCGGCGGGGCTTGGCGCGTGTACGTCCATGACCATTCGCATGTATGCGCGGCGCAAAAAATGGGATCTCAAGGTGGTGTCGGTCGATATCACCCATGACAAGGTGCATGCCCAAGATTGCGAAATGTGCGAGACAACTGGGGCCAAGATCGATCAGTTTACCCGCCGAATTTGCCTTGAGGGCGAGCTTGACGCCGAGCAACGCCAGAAGCTGTTGGCCATCGCCGACAAATGCCCGGTTCACCGCACGCTGGAGGCAGAAGTCAGGATCGTGACCACGTTGCAGGAGATGTGAGGGGCGAGGTGAGGTGGCAGTCTCGCCACATTTGTCGGCTCCAACTGCCTCAGTTAAATAGAACAAGGGTCGCGCCGGACCTTGGGGTGGCGTATTCCCACGTTTGATGGATGAAATGACAGCACATCCCGTTGATCCTTCGTAGTTTTCGCCATCGTTGCATCGCGCCTCCCCGGGGGGAAGGTCCGGCGCGGCCCGGCCTATCAGCCAGGCGGAACTGCGTTGAAAGAGAGGCGTATTTGCTT
>CAYPUW010000386.1:0-2185 GCA_964413925.1 uncultured Rhodobacter sp.
ACCGTCGGAATGGGCCAGCAACATGGTCGCCGCGTCCAAAGTGGCCGAAACAATCGAGAAACGACCCCATTCACAGGCCCGCCGCTCGACAAACCGAATATTGTCAAACCGCGCCAACGCCTCGCGCAGATCGTCATAGTCGCTTTGCTGCGCGCGCGCATCCACATGGATCACCACAGGACTGCGCCGCTGCGCCCAATAGCCCGCAACCTGCGCCACCCGATCCAGATGCTCATGCGCCAATATGATGAAACCAACCGTCATGACGCCTCAGATCCAGTTGCCCTTGGACATCATGCCAAGGATCTCAAGCTGCCGCCAATTGATGTATTTCTCCGACCATTTGCACCACAGGCTCGGATTTTTCGTCATACCCTTCTTGTAAGCCTTATATTCAAAACTATCCGCAAAGTGTTGTTTTCGCTTATTTTCTTCCTCGGCCTTAGCCTCAAAACTATTGAGGAACTTGGCATGCATCAAACAGCCAGAGGCCATCTCCCCGCCGGTGTCGCTATAGGTCACGTTAAGGCCGCGCGGCAGCAATGTATGGGTCGAGCTGACATAAATGTTGCCGCGCGACCACTTTACCAGCGGAATTTTGTTCAACGCAGGCGCACGCTCTGGCGCATTGGCAAAAAACTGCCGCGCACGAGGGCCGCCTTGTATCCACAGATTGCCATATTTCTTGTTGCGCGAAATCATATAGTTGCCCGCGTCAAAATACTCGGCAACCTCCAGCGGGTTCTGACCCTCGTGATACTCGGTCTCGTTGACGGGTTTCTTGGGATATATGTCAATCAGCATCGCCGCGAATGAGCGAACCGAGGATGCGTCAAGCCAGTCTGTCAGCGCTGCCAATGGCCTCGTATCGCAAAACGGATAGACGAAAAACTCGTCCACATCGACCACCAGTGTCCACTTGTTGTGACCATATTTACCTAGCAACCAGTTCAGCCAATCCATGCCAAAATGCGCGGACTTATAACTGGCATTCGTGCGCCAAACAGAGGTATCGGGCTGCTCGGCCAAATATTCCCGACTGCCATCGTCAGAGCCATTATCCACGAAGAAAAAATGCCCGACCCCGAGATTGCGGTAATATTCCATGAAAAACGGCAACCGCACCCGTTCATTTCGCAACGTGCAAAACAACAAGATATCATCCGCGCGCAGATCGGCCGTGCGGTTAACGACGCCGTTCAGCTCCCTGCTTTTACGCAAAGACCGAACTCGTCGCTTTTTCCGCTCAAGCCTGAGTTTGTAAGAACCCAACAGACTCACTAGCCGCACCTTTCCTCAACACACGCCAAAACTCCCGCAATTATGCGGACAGTCTCGCAGACGAATCTGAAGATATGGTCAAACTGCTCAATCCGGCCCGAAATGTTATCGGACCCGCCCCCGCATTTGCCTCAACGCTTCTGATCCCCGTTACGACGTGCCCGCCCGAGAATTCATTAGGCCCGAAGATATGAGTTACCCACAATCAAGTAAAGTCACCAATCCCCTGAAGCCTCTCGATAATCATCATTAAAGCAAGGGATTATGGCCCTATTAAGGCTGCCATGTGCCTTCGGACATCAGACCCAATTCGGCCAGTTGTCGCCAACCCTTATAAGGCACCGAACTCTCGCACCACATGTCTGGGTTTGCCATCAAACCGTCATAATAATCGTCATATCGACCGCTATGGGTGAAATGCTCTTGGCGCTGTTTTTCCTCGCGGGATTTTTCAATCACCACATGCAGAAACTTGCTGTGCAGCAACACACCAGTCGGCGGGAGAGTTTCCGACTGGCCAAACACCTGATTAAGTCGGCGCGGCAAAATGGCGTGAGTCGAGCTGACATAAGCAAAGCGCCGGTTCCATTTGACCAGCGGGATTTTATTGAGATGCGGCGCATGGCTCGGCTCGCTCGGGAAAAACACCCGCCCACGCACGCCCCCCTGCACCGACAAATAATAAGTCCGCTCCTGCATTTTGCCGATATAGTCATCGTGATCAAACCAGCACAAAATCTTAAACGGATCCTGACCCGCACGATACATTTGCCCGTCAAGCCGCCCTTTTGGATACATATCAAGCATCAACACCCCAAAAGACGGGATCGAGCGTGCGTCGAGCCAGTTGGTTAATTCCCGCAACGAGCGCTTATCGCTATGGGGATAAACCAGAATTTCATCG
>CAYPUW010000387.1:0-2175 GCA_964413925.1 uncultured Rhodobacter sp.
GGCGAGCGCTAGGCCTGCAGCAGTGGCCACCTCGCGCAGGCTTTCAAGCTTCTCGGGCGAAGGCTCTTCATGCACACGATATAAAAACGGCTGGCGCTTGGTTTCCAGCGTTTCGGCGGCGCAAACATTGGCGAGAATCATGAACTCCTCAACCAACTTGTGGGCCGCGAAACGCTCGCGAAACGCGACAGAGGTTACTTGGCCGCCATCCGACAGCACGATTTTGCGCTCAGGCAAATCCAGATGCAGCGGCTGGCGTTTTTCGCGCGCGAGGCTAGCGGCGTGGTAGGCGGCAAAAAGCGGGGCGATAACGGAGGTAACAAGCGGCGTGGTTTGGTCGTCCGGCGAGCCATCATTTGCCGCTTGCGCCTGCTCGTAAGTCAGCGAAGCTGCCGATTTCATCAGCCCGCGCGTAAAGCTGTGGCTGATCTTTTCGCCCGTTTTATCAAGCACCATTCGCACCGCCAGACAGGGACGCAATTCGCCCTCATGCAGCGAGCAAAGATCGCCAGAAAGGCGGTCGGGCAGCATCGGCACAACCCGGTCGGGAAAATAGGTGGAGTTGCCACGAGTTCGCGCTTCTCGGTCCAGTTCAGAGCCGGGGGTGACATAATAAGCCACATCGGCAATGGCCACCCAGACAACGAATCCTCCTTTGTTATCAGGGTCGTCATCCGTTTTGGCATAGATCGCGTCGTCATGATCTCGCGCATCAGCCGGGTCAATCGTTACCAACGCAAGATGGGTCAGATCCTCGCGTTTCTCGGCGCGCGCAGGCTTGGCGGCGGCGGCTTCTGCCAGCACCTCCTCGGGAAAAGCGTCAGGAATTCCATGCGCGTGAATGGCGTAAAGCGACACGGATTTTGGGGCGGAAGGATCGCCCAAAACCTCGGTGACGCGCGCCTGTGGCAGGCCCATGCGACCCTTGGGACGAAGCTGCGCCACCTCGACCAACTCGCCATCCTTTGCACCCATAGTCTCGCCATGAGGAACCAGCCATTCGCGGTCTGATTTCTTGTCAATCGGCACGATGCGGCCGCCTTCGGTATTGGCTCGAAACAGGCCGAGAATACGCGTGGGAGCGGAGCCGATTTTGCGAATAAGCCGCGCCTCAAAGGCGTAATCCTGTTCAGAAACGGCTGCCAGACGCGCCAAAATCTGATCGCTTTTACCCAGCGCCGGATCACCTTTTTTGGCGACGACCAGAATAGATGGAGCCTCAGTTTCGCCACGCCAATCGACTGGTTCCGCGAACAGATCGCCGTCTTTATCCGGCCCAAGAACACGCAGCACGGCCACCGGAGGCAGGCTGTTTGGGTCGCGAAAATTACGCTTGCGCTTTTCAAGCTGCCCCTCGTCGGCGAGCTGTTTAAGCATGTGTTTTAGGTCGATTTTCGCGGCCCCTTTAATGGCAAAAGCGCGCGCAATATCGCGCTTGCTGTTCTTGCCGGGGTTGTCTTTTATCCACGATAAAATCTCGGATTTCGACGGGAGTGGCGGCGTTTTCTGGGGTGTTTTTGGCTTTGTCATGAACGCCGCATATCATGGGTATCAAGGGGCGTCAGCAAAAACATCTCAGAGGTCGGCGGCGGTATCCACGTCGGGCAAACGCGCAATCAGCGCGATGCGCATGTCGGGCAGGCTGGCCCTTGTGTCAGCCAGCGTATGCTCGGTCGACCAGCGCACGCTTTGAAATATGTGTCGAGGTTTGGGGCTGGGTCTTTTCAGTCCGATCAGCCAATATCCGCCGTCAAAAGCCGGGCCAAACACTGCGCCATGGTCACCAAGGGCCGCGAATGCGCTGGCGATATGGGCGCGCCTAATTCCCGGAATATCAGCGCCAATAATCACGGTTGGGCCGGGGCCGGAGTGATCAAACACCCGCGCCATTCGCGCGCCAAGATCGCCCCCGCCTTGGGCAATTCGCGGCAAGCTCGTCGGCCAGTTGCGGCTCGTAAGGCCTTCGACGTCAGGAGCGACCGCCAGCAAGGTTTGCCAGCGGCGATCCCCCGACAGCCTGCGGATCACCGACGCCGATTGGTGGCGAAACCACCACGCCGCCTGAACATGGCCGATATCGCGCGCAAGGCGGGTTTTCACGCGGCCCGGTCGCGGCTCTTTCACCATGATGACGAGGCGTGGTCTAGTGGATCGAACGCGACATTTGAGTCCCTC
>CAYPUW010000388.1:0-2167 GCA_964413925.1 uncultured Rhodobacter sp.
GCAAGCCATCAGGCGAGGTCAGCTCGCGGGTTTTCATGTTGAATTGCCAGTCGGAAAACCCCAGTATATCATTGGTTTCATTGGTTTCATTGGTTTCATTGGGTTTACTGGTGGGGTTGATCTGGCTGGTGCGGCGCAGAACCGCCTTGATGCGGGCCAGCAACTCGCGCGGGTTGAACGGCTTGGCGATATAGTCGTCCGCCCCCATTTCGAGGCCGATAATGCGGTCGGTTTCTTCGCCCATTGCCGTCAACATGATCACCGGCATGTTGCCCTCGGCGCGCAGGCGACGGCACAGCGACAGGCCATCCTCGCCCGGCAACATCAGATCAAGAATGACCAGATCAAAGGACCAGTCGGCCAGCTCGCGGCGCATTTGCACCCCGTCAGCGGCGGTGCGCACGCGCAGGTCATGTTGGCGCAGATATCTCGCCACCAGATCGCGGATTTCTTGGTCGTCATCGACCACAAGGATATGGGTTTTCTCTGTCATACTGATGTTTATAGACGCAAAAAGCCGGGTTCTGCCAGCGACTTGGTAACAGAGTGTTACCGGGGCGGGTTTTGTAACAAACGGTTACAAATCTCTGAATTTCGGACATGAAGCGGCAACAATCGGACCCTTTATTAGGCTCATGAAAGGCACCAAACAGAGGTGCGATGGTTCACAAGTTAAAGGAAGATTAAAATGACCAAGTTCAACAAAAAGACCCTGCTCGTCGTCGGTGTAGTTGCAACGCTTGCTGCCGCTCCGATCGTTTTTGCCGCGACCACCAACCATATGACAGATGGCACGATGGGCGGCGCTGGCCAGACCGAAATGATGGGTCAAGCCGGGGCCATGGGCATGGGTGGCGGCATGGGAATGGGTATGGGCATGGGCGCTGGTATGACGGATGAAAACGGCGACCCGATCCAGATGCCGGCCATGAATGGCGAGCAGTTAACCTTCATGCGCACGCAGCTTGACAAGATGCCCGATGCCCAACGCGCGTTGATGGAAACCCAGTTGCAGGAACATGGTGTTACCCTGCCTGACGCTAAATAGGAGGACCGAATATGAGCTATGATATGATGGGAACCGCAGGTGAATTTGGAGGTGGAGCGATGTTTTTCGGAGGATTTATGATGATAATCTGGCTGGCGGTGGTAATCGCCGTGATCGTAATGTTGGTGCGCTGGTTTTCCGGCGAAGGCTTCAATCTACCGGCATTTAAAGGTGGAAAAACCGCTTCGGCAACTTCCGCGCTGGCGCTGCTTGAGGATCGATATGCCAAGGGCGAAATCGACAGCAAGGAGTTCGATGAACGTACCCAAAAACTGCGCCAGATTGGGAACAGTTAAGATTGTATGAATGTTTGAGAACGTCAAAGGCCGCGCGAGTTGCGGCCTTTGATTTGTGCGCCTTATTGATCGGCGCGGATCATGTCGGCGGCTTTTTCGGCGATCATGATAGTGGCGGCGTTGGTATTTCCGCCTAGTATCAATGGCATAACGGAGGCATCGACCACGCGCAGGGCCTCTAGGCCGTGGACTTTTAGCGCGGGGTCGACCACGGCCATTGGGTCTTGGCCCATCTTGCAGGTGCCGACGGGGTGGTAAACGGTGTCGGCACGGGCGCGGATTATGCGCTCCCATTCGGGGTCGGTCATGGCGCTGTGAACGCCGAACAGTTCTTTTTCGCGGAATTTTTTCAGAGGTGGGGCCTCTAATATCCCGCGGGTGATTTTGGCACCTTTGATCAGGGTTTCAAGGTCGGCGCGCTCGGTCAGAAATTGCGGATCTATCATTGGAGGGGCGAGGGGGTCGGCGCTGTTCAGGCCAACGGTGCCCCGGCTTTTGGGGTGCAAAACGCAAACGTGACAGCTAAATCCATAGCCGAGATGCAGCTTGCGCGCGTGATCATCGGTGATGCCGATCACGAAATGGAGTTGAATGTCCGGGCGGGCAAGATTGGGGTCGGTTTTCAAAAACGCGGCCCCCTCGGCCATTGGCGAGGCGACCATGCCCTTGCCGGTTTTGCGCCAGCGCAGGATATGGCGAAAAAGTTGGATGGTGCCGCGAATTCCAAGGCCAAATTATCAGTATCTTTAGATTTATAGGCCAGAATCATGTCTATGTGATCTTGTAGGTTTTGGCCGACGCCGGGAAGTTCATGTACCATTTC
>CAYPUW010000389.1:0-2161 GCA_964413925.1 uncultured Rhodobacter sp.
GGCGCGATGCGGGTGGACGCCAACATCTCCCTTGCAGGCGGCAACCGGGCAGAGTCTGGCTGTAGATTGCGTTGATAATATTCTGGTTGATCGTGACCCCGGCCGCGTCTTCCAAAGCGTTGGTATAGGCCGTCAGAAGGTCTGATCCAAGCTGCGCCGAGTACCGTTTCTTGACGCTTTTGATCACGTCTAGGTTGGCCGGGTCGGTCGGATCAAACGGGGTGATGGCCGTCAGACGGACCACGGCGATTTTGTCTTTGTCGCTGACCACGGCCACATCGCGAAGCTTCAGATCGAACACTTTGGCGACCAGATCAATTGGCGCATTGTCAACGGGGACGGCACGGCGAATTCCGGTTTCGGTGATCGGCTTGACTGCCACGGCCTCGAAATTCTCGCCACTGTCGAGTTGGGATTTGATCTTATCCGCCAGTGCTAGCAGGCTTTTGCGGGTCTCGGCCTTGGCCCAATTGGCGATGACCTGATCCTTGATCTTGCTGAGCGGGATTAGGGTCGGCTCAACGATTTTATCAAGCCTGAGCGCGAAAATTCCGCCATTCTTTAGCGACAGAACCTCGGCATAACCGTCCAGTTTGGCATCAGTTGCGGCCTTTTGAAACGCCGCATCAGCGCCGATGCCGTCATTGCTGCCCTTGACGAAATCCATCTTGGCCAGCTTTAGATCTGATTCCGCGGCGATTTCCTCAATCGTTGCCCCGCCTGCAAGAAGATCGTCGATTTGGGTGATCTGACTGTCGATTTTCAGGCGGGCATCCGCACTGGCCGCCTCGGTCTGCAACTCGTCTCGCACCGAGGCAAATGACTGGTTGACCTCTTTGATAATCGCGTTCACCCGGAAGATTGCCGGCCCAAGGGCGGATTCCACAGGCCCGACAAGACCCGGCTTGCTTGTTGCAAACACCGCCTTGCCAGCCTGATCGCTGAGGTCGGGTTGAGTGATCTTGCCCAGACCGATATCGGCCACGGCCAGACCGCGCGCGGCCACCACATCCTCAAAGGTTTTGTCGCCCGCATTGATCGAATCAAGTGCCGCCTTGGCCTTGTCGGTAGTGTCAAAAACCAGCCGATCAACAATGCGCCGCGCCGGGGTGTGGAAGCGATCAGGCTGGCTGTCATAGGCCGCTTTTAGCTTGACTTCATCCGGCTTCATCTTCTTGACCAGCATGTCCGGCGTCAGCATTATATAGGTGATCTGGCGTTTTTTCGGCGCGGTATATGTTTTGGGATTGGCTTTATACTCGGCGTCGATCTCGGCGGCGCTCGGTTCTCGGGTCGGGGTTGGCAACATATCGGCACCGATTACCGCCCAGCGGAAATCGCGCGTCTCGCCCAGATATTTCAGCAAGGCCGACGCATAGGTGTCTCCGCCCTTGATGCCGCCGATAATCGCGGTTTGCAGGATTAGTCGCGTGCTGCTATTGCGCAAGATCGTGTCATATTGGGCAGGTTTCAGCCCGGCTTGCTGCAAGGCCGCTTTGTATGTTTCCTCGTCAAAACTCCCGGTCATGCCCTGAAATGCGCCGGTATTCAGTAAGGTTTTCTTGACCTGATCATCCCCGACCGAAAGGCCAATCCGTTTGCTTTCCCCATCCATCGCAGCCTCGATCAAAACCTGCGCGATCACCTGACGATCCACGCCGTAAGTGCGGGCCTGATCCAACGACAAAGGCTGGCCGATTTGTTGTGACATGGCACGCACTTGCGAGTTCAGCGTGCGCATATAAGCGTCAACCGAGATCTCTTGCGTTCCCACCGAAGCCACGGCCTGCCGCCCTCCAGAGCCGATCGAGCTTACGCCAAATCCGGCCAGACTGACGGCGAGCACCCCCATGAGGATCAGGGCCATGGTTTTGTTGGATTTCTTGGCGCGCAAAGGTGCAGACATGGGGCGTAGCTTTCTTCAATCGGGTCAGCTGTCGGGTTTAATAGGCAGTTCGGCGAAGTATTAGGGGCTGTTTGAGGCGCTGACAAGCACTCTCGGTGCGCGCATAGGCCAATTTTTGCGCTACGCTGTTAATATCACGTCAATATCCGGTGAACATCGCCCAACAGCGGCTCTTGTCGCCTGATTTGTGGCTTTCGGTTTGCGCCTGCTCACGATAAATACATTCAAGCCAAAATCGACCGAGCCAATTCTGGA
>CAYPUW010000390.1:0-2146 GCA_964413925.1 uncultured Rhodobacter sp.
ATTTTGATCGAAACCGTGAGCGGCGCGGCTTTGAGGCTCTGGCTGACGGGCTAATGGCACTGGCGTCTGGCGAGGGCCGTGTTGCGATGGCCAAAGCCGCAAAAGCGGAGAAATATCTCAGCCGTCCTGACCTCACCCTGTTGATCAGCGCGCAGGCTGCCGAGATGTCCGGCGAGACCCGAAAGGCGCAGAATTATTACAAACAGTTGCTGGCGGATGATCGCACGCGCTTTGTTGGCGTGCAGGGAATTTTGAAACAAAAACTGGCCGAGGGAGACACTGAAACTGCCCTGAAATTAGCGCAAAAAGCCTTTGCGTTGCGCCCGCGTCACGAAAAAACCATGGACGTGTTATTCTCGCTGCAATCGGAAAAACAAGACTGGAAAGGTGCGCGCCTAACCCTATCGGCAAAACTAAAAGCGCGGGTCTTGCCAAAAGATGTACACACACGACGCGACGCTGTTTTGGCGCTGGCGTTGGCACGCGAGAAAATCGAGGCTGGCGATATTGATGCCGGAAAAAGTGCCGCGATTGAGGCCAATCATCTGTCGCCGGACCTGATCCCCGCAGCGGTTCTGACCGCAGAGATGCATATGCTGCAAGGCGGCGTTCGCGCGGCCAATAAGGTGCTCAAGAAAGCGTGGATTGCGCAACCGCATCCCGCGCTAGCCGCCGCTTGGGCAGAGATCGCGCCTGATGAAACTCCTGCCGAGCGGCGCGCCCGGTTTTCGCCCTTGCTCAAGGCGAAACCTGACGATCCAGAGACCAAAATGCTTGCCAGCGAGCTTGCCATCGTCGATCAGGATTTCCCCGGCGCACGCCAAGCAATGGGCGACCTTGCCGACACCACGCCGACCACGCGCTCGTTAACGATTATGGCAGCGATTGAGCGTGGCGAAGGGGCGCCCGATAACGTGGTGCGCGGTTGGCTGACTCGGGCGCTGGATGCCTCGCGTGGGCCGCAATGGGTCTGTTCCTCGTGCAACACTATCCATAAATCATGGGAGCCAGTCTGCGAATATTGCGCACATTTTGACACGCTGAACTGGCAAGTTCCGCCGAAATCAAACCAAGCCCCACAACATTCGACCGATATGCTGCCGCTGATCGTTGGTAAGATCGAGGACCAAACAGCCTCGCCGCCAAAAGAGCCGTCGACAGAGGACGAGCCGGTTGCTTCAGCCGCGCAAACAACGCCCGCGCAAACAACCAACACGCCACCACCCACCGTCTCGCGCCCGCTCGCCTCGACCCCGCCTAGCGAAAGCTCCGAGGATCTTGATGGCATTATCGGCGACATACACACCATTCCGCGCCAACCGGGCAACGACACCTGAAATTTGGGCTACCGCTGGGAGATTTTCCTTGCTATCACCCCCCTCGAGCCGCTGTAGCTCAGTTGGTAGAGCACATCATTCGTAATGATGGGGTCGGAGGTTCGAGTCCTCTCAGCGGCACCACGCCAAATTCGCGTCCCGGCATGCGCAACCCGAAGGCCAGAAATGCTCGTTTCAACCAGCCACAATTTCATTTTTGTGCATATCGCTAAAAACGGCGGATCGTCTCTGAAATCGTTTCTTCGTGAATATCACGCCGGCGGTCAGGGCCGCAATTGGTACACCGACATGAAGGCCGACCTTCCGTTTGCCCAAGCCCCCCGCGACGTCACCTTTCGCCCGCACCCGAACGCACGCTGGGCACGGCGCAAATTCGGGGCCAAGTTTTTTGACAACGCGTTCTCGTTTGCTTTCGTGCGCAACCCGTGGGATCGGGCGGTTTCGCGATATGAATATGTGCGGCAGGCGCAAAGCCATGGCCAGCATGAGCGGTTCCAAACCATGACGTTCGATAAGTTCGTTCGGGATGAATGGTTTCGTGACCTGTTGGTATCATGAACACAATTATCTGAAATCTCGAACAAGAAGGGCAAAATCATTATCTCCAAAGTCTATCGTTTTGAGGATATGGACAAGGCGATTGCCGATATTTGTGCGCGGCTCGATATCCCCGCCCTCGCGCGTGCGCCTCATAACAACGCCTCCAAACGCGCCGCTTACCAAGATTATTTTAGCGAAAAAAACAAGAAACTGTTTGACCGGATTTATCGCGACGACATCGCGCTATTTGGCTATAGTTTCTAAAAACC
>CAYPUW010000391.1:0-2142 GCA_964413925.1 uncultured Rhodobacter sp.
CTCAATCAAATTCTTATATTTTATTTTTCCAAACATCTTATATCGATATTTAGTTCTTGCGCCAACAACATGTCCCCAAGGGCCGAAAAACCGAGTGCCGCGATCAGTAAGATCGGGGCTTGATCCAAGGCCGCAATCACGGCGAGCAGGCCTACCGAAAGGGTTTTGAACGTCGTACGTAACGTTAACGCCTGTTTTCGGCAGCACATTCCTGCGTAAATCAGTGCGCTCAAAAAGGCTAAAATCGACAGCAGAAAGGTCATTTTTTAGTCAACCTATTTCGTCACCGAAATGTTCCATCACCAATCGGATTGGATTGGGCGCTGCCTGCCCCAGCCCACAGATCGAGGCATCCTCCATCGTTTGGCAAAGCTCCCTTAGCAGAGGTTGGTTCCAATGCGGCTCTGACATCAGCTTAACGGCTTTTTCACAACCAGCGCGACACGGGGTGCATTGCCCACAGCTCTCGTCTTCAAAAAACCTCAACATGTTGAGGGCGGCGGCGCGGATGCTGTCGTGATCGGACAAAACCACAACCGCAGCCGACCCGATGAACGTTCCGTACGGTTGTAAGCTATCAAAATCGAGCGGAATTTGGTCAAGAGTTGCCGGTAGAATACCAGAGGAAGGGCCGCCGGGCTGATAAGCCTTGAAAATATGACCTTCAAGCATCCCCCCGCACAACTCTATAAGTTCGCGGATGGTTAGGCCAGCGGGGGCGATTTTGACGCCCGGAAGTTTGACCCGACCGCTCACCGAATAGCTGCGCATCCCCTTGCGCCCGTTCGCACCATGCTCGGAAAAAATCTGCTCGCCTTCCCGACAAATCCGCGTGATCCAGTGGAGGGTTTCCACGTTATGCACCAATGTCGGGCGACCAAATATCCCCACATTGGCAACGAATGGTGGCCGATGGCGCGGAATACCGCGCTTGCCCTCGATCGACTCGATCATGGCACTTTCCTCGCCACAAATATAGGCTCCAGCCCCGCGGCGAAGATCAATATATCCTTTTGAGACCAGACCGCAGGCCTCCAGCTCAGAAATTTCGCGCCGTAAAATTTTCAAAACCGCCGGATATTCATCTCGTAAATAGATGAAACATTTTTCAGCCTCAATTGCCCAAGCAGTGATCAACATGCCTTCCAAAAACAAATGAGGAGTGGAGGCAAGAAAATGCCGGTCTTTGAACGTTCCCGGCTCGCCCTCGTCTGCGTTTACGGCAAGATATCTGGGCCCGTTCTCTGCGCGAACAAACGACCATTTCTTGCCTGAGGGGAAGCCAGCACCGCCCATTCCTCTCAATCCGCTGGACAGAATCAGGTCTTGGACCTGATCAACCGTCTTCGCGCCGTTGCGTAAACCGATCAGAGTTTCGTAGCCACCGCCTTGGTCATACGCGGCATAGGCTTCATACTCAGGCAAATGCGGGTGAATATCCTCCTTGTCAATTGCAACTAAGACCTTGTCCAAGCTGGCCTTTTCAATATGGTTATGCCCGATCTCCAGCACAGGTGCCTTGTCGCAACGCCCCATGCAAGGCGCACGCACAACCCGAACGGATTTTGGGTCCAACCCTTGTTCCAGAGCTGATTTCAGCGCCTTAGCACCCGCCATTTCACAAGATAGCGAATCACAAACCCGAATTGTCAAAGCCGGAGGCGGCGAATCCCCTTCTTTCACAATATCAAAATGCGCGTAAAAGGTTGCAACTTCGTAAACTTCCGACTGCGAAATATTCATTTCTTCAGACAGAGCGCGCAAATGGGCAGCGGACAAATGTCCATACGCGTCTTGAATTAGGTGCAAATTTTCGATCAACCGATCTCGTCCAATCGGCACGCCCGTCAACAGATTTTGAACGTCACACTGCGACAAACTGTCAAGTTGGCGCCCTTTTGGTGTATGCCGCCCCTTACCGCGAGCGTTTTTCCACACTCCCTTGCGCTCGTCCAATGTCATGGATTTGGCCCTTCTCTATTCGCCCAAATGTGCCACGAATACTACGAGTATCCGCGAGATAATCCATATGAATGCGACGGATTGGCCGTCATTTTTCCAGCCAATTGAGGCAATTCGAAAAATTGTATATATTTTCACGAACCACTCGGTGGAATTTTAGGGAAACTTTAACACCTAGAG